>SLOV01000154.1 GCA_007132345.1 Kiritimatiellia bacterium | reverse complement strand
GCGCAAGTGTCTGGTGGGTAGGGCGAACCGTCCCCGGTGAGCCGCAAAGGTGCCATCCGAAATCGTCCTTGTTTTAGCGCCATTCCGCTCTTGACCGCAATCGCCGGAGGCAACGGCGGTTCCGCGTCCGGAATCGCAACGTGGGCCTGAGAGAAGAATGGCACTGATAGATTGTCTGACGGATGGAGAGATCGGCGTGTAGGAGTAGGACCTGTCACCCCGTTGGGGTGGGTTGCAGACGGACAGGGTTGAAGAGCCCAAGGGCGGCATTATTACGGCAACATTCGGCTCAACTCCCGGTCTAAGGCCTCGGCGGCGACGCGATGGCCCCGCGCGTTGGGGTGCAGCGGATCGGCAAAGAGTCGGTCGCCGCCCGCCTCCTGGAAGGCGGCTCGCAGGTCGACGAGATGCAGGCCCGCGTCCGTCGCGGTCTCCGCTATGAATTCGTAGACGGCTTCGAGGCCGCTGCCGACACGGCCGGAAACGGGGAAGATGGCGACGACGGCAGTGAAACCGTGTTCGTCGGCAAGCGCGGCGAATTCCAGGAATCCTTCGGCGAGCAGGGCGCGGCGTGCCTCGCTCTGGTAGAGGCCGCGGAAGTAGCCCGCCCCGGCGCCGGCGCGGATGGCGGCGAATTGCGGATCGTCCTCCGGCTTCGGCGCGGGAGCGGGTTCGGCAGGCTGGCGGAGCGATGCGACGCCGTACCGGACCAGGTTATAGAGGCGGCTGCGCGAGAGAAGAGTTCCCGCCGCGCCGCGTGTGCGCTGATAGAAGTCGCGCTGTGCAGGCGAGAGCAGGTGCTTGAGTGCTTCGAGTTCGTAGCTTTCTTCCTGCGCGTCGTTGAGGCAGAAGGCGTAGACGACCATGTCGGGGTCATACTTCAACGTACGGGCGTGCAACGCGGCTAGGATGTGGCGCAGGGCATAGCCGGGCACGCCGAAATTGAGGACTTCGGCCGCAACGCCGCGGTCGCGCAGGCTGCGCTCCCAGACCCGGCTGAAGGTTTCACCGGCGGCGACGCCGAGGCCGGCACAAATCGAATCGCCGATGCAGGCGATGCGGTAGACGCCGTCGGGTTTTTCCACGTTGCGGGGAAGGTCGCGCATGCTGTCGTCGTTGATAAAGCCCGTTCCATAGGCGACACCGGGCCGGAACTCGTAGTCGACGCCGGGTAGGTGGGAGAATTGGAACCAGCGGGTGCTGAGATCGTAGACCGAAGGACCGAGCCGCAGGACACGAGCCGCCGTTTCGGCAACCAGCAGGGAAAGGCACAGCGCAAGGCCGGCCAGGGCAACGCGTTGGAAGATGGGTTTCGCGTAGGGCATCCCATTCTCTCCCTCGTATAGCCGGACCGAGGCGGGGTTGTACCTCGGTCTAGGGGGCCGGCACCCGTGCCTGTAAGGCGATCAGTTCGGCCCGCTGCTCCGCGGAAAGCTGGTCCCGGTTGTCGGACAATAGCTCCATGAAGGAGAGGGCCTCTTCGGTGCGGCCGGCGTTCAGGTAAACATCCGTTGCGCCCAGCAGTATATGAACGGACTCGATGCCGCCTGCCTCGATGGCCGCCTCGATGGACGCCAGCCCTTCTTCGCGCTGGTCGAGCGCCCACTGGATGCGGCCGAGGGTATAGTGGTGTGTGGGTGCGCCGGGCTCCAGTTCCACCGATTTCAGCGCGTGGGGCAGGGCTTCGTCTAGTTCGTTGCGGCGGAAGAGGATCCAGGCAAGCTCGTTATGGGCGCCGGGGATAACGTCTTGCTCCAGGGCGCGGCGCAGGGCGGCTTCGGCCAGGTCCATGCGTCCGGCGTCGATGTGCACGTAGGCGGACATGTAGTTGCCGAAGGGATGATCGGGGTCGACGGCGATGAGGGCGGCGGCGTGGCGGCGCAGCGACTCGGCGTCGCGTTCGTGATAGTCGATCATGAGCAGGTTCACCAGCGTTGGTGTGTGGGTGGGGTCCAGCGTGAGCGCTCGTTCAAAGAAGGAGCGCGCCTCCTGGAAACGTCTGCCGCCTTGCGCCTGCACGCCCAGCATGAACATGCCGGGGAGATAGTTGCGGTCCCGCTCCAGCGCGGAGATGGCCTGGGCGAAGACGGGTTCGTCCTGCCGCTGCGCGGCCATCTGGGCCAGGTTGAACCAGACATAGGAGGGTGCCCAGGGCCGGCGGGAGGCTTGCAGGAAGAGGTTATAGGCTTCGTTTTCGCGGCCGGAGGCCCTGAGCCATTCGGCGCGATGAACCTCGAGGCGCTCCGGGTCGCCCGTGACATTTTCCATCCGCTGCAGCAGCCGTTGCGCTACATCGAGTTCCTGCTTCATCATGGCCACGCGGAACAGGCCGGCGAATGCGTCCAGATTGTTGGGGTCGCGGTTCAAGACGCGACGGAAAAGCGAGAGGCTCTCATCTGTATTGCCTTCGCTCAGGCGAATGTGCCCCATCACGAGCAGGGCGCCGAGGTCGTCGCTTTCGAGTTCCTCGGCGATTTCGTCGGCCTGCGTGATTTCCGCCATGCCGATGGCCGTAACCTCCTGGAGCATGACAAGCGGGTTCTGGATCTGGCCGCAGAAGCGGGTGAGAAATTCCATGCGGAACGCGGCGCGTGCCCGCTCGGCCTGTTCGCGAAGCATGGCGCGCAGCTCGGGAATTTGTTCCTGGCGGCCGGTACGTCGGGCGAGGTCGATCAGATTGAGGGTTGCGCTGGCGTTGTCTTCCCAGAAGGTCAGGGCCTGCCGGTAGGCGATGGCGGCCGATTCGGAGAAATCCGCCTCGTCAAGGCGGATGCCCAGGTCGTTGGCCTGGCGGCTGAGCCAGCGGAACGTGGTTTCGATCGCGGGTCCCCCGGCAGCGCCTTCGTCGCCTGGCGGGAGGTCCTGGCGCTCCCACTGCTCCCAGAGCGGTTGCATGCGTCGAAAGGCCGTGCCCGGGTCGGGAATGGCATCCTCCCTGATGAGCGTGTAGAAGAGGCCTGTGGGCCAGGCCCGCAAGCGGCGGCCTTCCACGGAGTCGGGGTAAGCGAGCACGGCGATCTGCGAGGCGGCATCGGGGTCATGCGCCAGCCAGCCGCGCAGCAATGCCTGTGTTCCGAGCAGCGCGAGATTCTTCAGTTCCGGGTTCTGAAACATCGCGGCGTGGTGGCGGCCGTGCGGAATGGACTGGCCGGTGCGCAAGTTGATGAGGTGTAGGGCCACATTGGCCTGGCGCGCCGCGAGGCGTAATGTCGGATCCAGATCCCCCTCGGTGACCATGAAGATGCGTCCGTCGAGGTTCTCCACGACGTGCTCCGCAAACTCGATGACCGGCTTGAATGGTGCGGTACGAATCTGCCCGGCATGCCGCACACCCGCGAAGAGAAGGATGGCGCTCCAGACTGCTACGAGGGTGTAGGCGGCCCAAGCCTTGTTCTTCTGCTTGAACAGACCGTAATGGTAGCCGACGAGAAAGCCGGACCAGATGGCGACGACGATCAGCGGGGCCAGGAGGAAGACGCGCCCGCCCAGCAGGTGATCGGGGGACCCCGGCAGACGAAGCAGGGTCGCCACCGCGAGCAGGAAGAGCACCAGGCGAAAGGAGTAGGTGCCGATGGCTGACAGTTTTTCGGTGGGCGCCTCCATCTCGCGGACCACCACCAGGAAGAAGGGGAGAAGGTTGACGCCGAAGATCAGCATCCAGCCGACCTTGGGCACGCTTTGGATGGCTTGGCCGTAGTAGAGGCGGATGTACTCCATCAGGACCGAGGTGCCGACGGTGAGGTCGCGAATGATGGCCGCCTGGCTGCCGGTGAAGGAGAGAATATAGAGGAGCAGTACGAGCAGGCCCGACGCCAGGAGACATCCCGACGAGACCAGGACGGAGACTTTCGGCCATTGAATCTTCCAGAGCAGGTAAAGCCACCAAAGGACGAAGCCGGGCAGGATGAAGGCCATACCGGGATACTCGACGAGCGCCAGGCCGAAGAGCAGGCAGGATAGCGGGAAGTAGGAGGGGTGTTGCCGCTGCAGAAAGAGCATCGCCGGGAGGAACGGCAGCAGCATGAAGAGCATATCCAGCACCATGTAGTCGGCGCGCGTGGATACGGTCATGAGTTGGAAGGAGCAGGCCGCGAAGAGGGCCGCCATGATGCCGGCCACCATGCGCTGATCGCGTTCGATCTGCCGGCGCCCTTTTCTTCGGAAGGAGCGCGTGTAGGGCATGAGGCGGACAAGGGTGTAGAGCAGCCAGCAGACCGTAGCGCCTAGCAGCGCTGAGAGGATATTCGCGGCGCCGCCCAGGTTGCGGATGGGTAGCATGGCCAGCAGGTGCATGAGCCCGGCCCAGAAGGGACGCGCCAGCGGGCGGAACGGGTCGAGGCCGGAGAAGGAGACGACGATACCCGCTGACCGACCCGGCACCGCGAAGCCGGGCGCCTTGAGGAAAAAGAGGGCGAACGTCAGCAGGAAGATCGTTAGCCCGACGATCCGCTCCCGCATGAGGACAGGGGGCGTGTCGGCCGGGGAACGGGGCCGTTCAGATTCAAGTTCTTCATTCATGGCAGTTGCTCCGATATGGCATCATTGCAAGCGGACTCTGCGAGCTTTCCCAAAACCCGTCAAGGATCGAACCCTCGCAAGAGCTGGCCCGCCCATGACGAACCCGTGCACGATCAGAAGCTTGGAGAACCGTTTGCCAGCGTATTTGGGGGGTGGCTCGCCGCAATTCTCATTATGGCCCTTGCCGCCTGAAGGCGGGACTACAAACGGGCGAAGACCCACCGAAAATCCGTTCGTAGTACCTGCATCGGCAGGCCCGAAGGACCCGTTCCGGGCCATACTGAGAATTGCTGAGGCGCTCGGCGAGGGACTTGCAGGCCTATAGGGTTCGGAGTAGGGTCGCGGCTTGGAGTCAATCTATGTCGAGCACCTTTGGAACCCTCTTTCGCGTCACCACGTTCGGCGAATCGCATTGTAAAGGCGTTGGGGCCATCGTGGATGGCGTGCCGCCGCGCATGGCGCTGACGGAGGCGGACCTGCAAGCGCAGCTCGACCGGCGTCGCCCCGGGCAGAGCCGCATGACCACCGACCGCAAGGAGCAGGACCGGGTCACGATTCTTTCCGGCACGGAAAACGGGATGACCATGGGGACCCCGATCGGCCTGTTTGTTGCGAACCGCGACCAGCGCCCGGGCGATTACAGTGAAATGAGTCGCGTACCGCGTCCATCGCATGCCGATTTCGCGTATCAGACGAAGTATGGCATTCGCGCTTCGTCCGGCGGCGGTCGCTCCAGCGCGCGCGAGACGATTGGTCGGGTGGCCGGCGGCGCCATCGCGGAAAAATGGCTGCGCGAGACGTTTGGGACAGAAATCGTGGCCTGGGTCAGCAGCGTTGGCGAGATCGACGCCGAGGCGGTCGACCCGCTCGCGATTACGCGGGAGGCGGTTGATGCCAACGAGATTCGCTGCCCGGACCCGGCCGCTGCGGAGCGGATGATCTCGGCTGTGGCGGCGGCACGTGAAGCCAAGGACTCCATCGGCGGTGTGGTGAGTTGCGTCTGCCGCAACGTGCCGCCGGGGCTGGGCGAGCCGGTCTTTGACAAGGCCGAGGCCATGTTGGCGCATGCCATGCTCTCGATTCCCGCCACAAAGGGGTTCGAGATCGGCTCCGGTTTTTCCGGGGCGCGCATGCGGGGGTCACAGCATAACGACCGCTTCGTCGCAAAAGCGGGCGGGCTGGGCACACTGACCAATTTCAGCGGCGGCATCCAGGGCGGCATCACGAATGGCGAGGCGATCTGTTTCCGCGTGGCCTTCAAACCGCCGGCGACGATTGGGCTGGCGCAGGAGACGGTCGATTTCGAAGGCGCCCCGGTTGTGCTGGAGGCGAAAGGCAGGCATGACCCCTGTGTGGTGCCGCGCGCCATTCCGATCATGGAGGCCATGGCCGCGCTGGTGCTCGCCGACCTCGCGATGCGGCAGCGGATGCGCGCCGGGACATAAGGAGATGCAGTCCATGCAAGTGACCCTGGTGCACGTTCACGTAAAGCCCGAGGCGGTGGAGGCCTTCAAAGAGGCGACCCGCCTGAACCACGAAGCGTCGGTGCAGGAGCCGGGCAATCGGCGCTTTGATATTCTTCAGTCGAGCGAGGATCCGAGCCGCTTTGTGCTGTACGAAGCCTATACAGACGCCGAGGCCGCGGCTGCCCATAAGCAGACCCCGCATTACTTAACGTGGCGGGAGACCGTGGCCGACATGATGGCCGAGCCGCGGCGTGGCGATCCGTATGACGGCCTCTGGCCCGAATAGCGGTAAGATTCGACTGCGGCTCAGCGGGCCTGCCCCGGCTCCGAGGACGTCGGGGACGCTTCGCCCTACCTTCCCGCGCAAGTGTCTTGTGGGTGGGGCGAACCGTCCCCGGTGAGCCGTATAGGTGCCATCGGATCAAACTGCCTGCAGGTCGGCGAGGACGTCTTCGGCGGCGGCGCGGGGGGAGGGGGCGTCGAGAATGGCGCGGCCGAGGACCAGGTGCGTGGCGCCTTGCTGTGCGGCCCAGCGGGGTGTGGCGATACGTTTCTGGTCGCCGGCTTCGTCGCCAGGCAGGCGGATGCCGGGGGTGACGAGGAGCGGGGCCGGGCCTAACGCAGCGCGGAGGGCGGCGGCTTCGTGGGGGGAACAGACGAGTCCGTCGATGCCGCAATCCATGGAGAGGTGGGCGAGCGCGAGGGCGTGATCGGAGAGGGAGCGGGCGACGCCCAGTTCATCGAGGTCGGTTGCGTCGAGGCTGGTGAGCACGGTGACGGCGAGGAGGCGGGGTCGTTGTTCGCCGCAGGACGCGGCGGCTTCGGCGGCGGCTTGGAGCATGGCGCGGCTGCCGGAGGCGTGGAGGGTGAGCAGGTCGATGCCGTGTGCGGCGGCGGCGCGGACGGCCTGGGCGACGGTGCGGGGGATGTCGTGGAGTTTGAGATCGAGGAAGATGCGGGCGCTGCGGGTGTGGAGGAAGTCGAGGGCGGCTGGGCCTTCGCGGCAGAAGAGTTCGAGGCCGACTTTGTACCAGCGAATGGGGTCAGGCATTGCGTTCACGACGTCGGGGATGCGGGCGGCGGTGGGGAGGTCGAGGGCG
>SLOV01000192.1 GCA_007132345.1 Kiritimatiellia bacterium | reverse complement strand
GGACGCTTCGCCCTATCCACCGGACACTTGCGCGGGAAGGTAGGGCGAAGCGTCCCCGACGTCCTCAGAGCCGGGGCAGGCTCGCTGAGCCGCAACCTTGTTTTAGTGCCATTCCCCGCTGATCTCGCAAACCGGGGATTTGTATGACATGTCTGGGAGGAGAAAGGAATGTTGCCGTCAATAGCAGGTACTTTCCCCCGCGCTTCTTCACGGTGACTTGTGGTAAGCCCATAATAAGTATATGATGTATAAAATGCGGAAAAGTGTCGGAATTATTTACGGATTATGTAGTCATGCCCTTCTTAAGTGATAGCCGAGACACGAAGCGAATTTTTTATAAATATATGGGCAGAAGCTATTTGCAATTTATTGCCTAATCCTCTTTGCCACTTGGCGCGAAAACTGCCCACAAATGAGACTGTGGTTTCGATTGCGAGCTGTTTATGAGTTTGCAAATTGTATTAACGTTTGAAGACAGAAGGGGAACGAAATGACAACAAGTTCAATGCGCGACAGAATTTGTATTGCCGGTGCGGTGTTACTGGTCACGACGGGTGTATCTGCAAGTGCCGTGATGACCGGTTGGAATGTCGGCTGGAACGATATGGCCGAGGTGTCTGGCGGCAGCGTGACTCCGGTTTTGAGCCCGATCGGCAATCTGCAGTATATGAATGTTGCCGGCGCTAACGTCAGTTTTTCCACCGCAGACTTTTTCAATGGCTTTTTCGCCCCCGGTGGGTATTCTTGGGCGGATGCCTCCGGCGATCAGGGTCAGCATTTCTTCGATGGTGCAATCCGGAATTCCTGGTATGACGGACTTGTACAAGAGACTAGCGCTGCGGATTGGAATGGTGTTGGGCCTACTGGCGATTATGCTGGTGATTACGAATGGCTGGTCAACAACTACAGCCGCGACGGGCAAGGCAACCCTGCAAACCTTAGAAATAGTTGGATTCGCGGCACCGACTCCTCCTTTACCTACGACGAGCAGACGGGACAGTTCGTGGCCGACATGGTCAGCGATGGCACTTGGTACTGGTATACGCCTACCACACCAGATTCTCCGATGAGCGGGTGGATTCAGAATTGGGACTGGAGTTGGGATACCAACGGGGTCTTTGCCGATTATTACGACCGTTATATGACCGGCAACTTCCGCCTTGTGGGGAGTTTCTCCGAGGAAGCTGGTCTTCCGATTCTGACGTCAGCTACCCTGCAGTACGAAGTGGCGCAGGCCACGGCCAGCGTTCCGGATGGCGGTATTACAATGCTTCTTCTTGGACTGGGCCTTGCTCCGTTGGCTTTATTCCGTCGCCGCCGTTGATCTGAGAATAGAAGAGTATCAAGAAATGGGCACAGTTTCCTTACGGAGACTGTGCCCATTTCTATTCCCAACAACCTGCTGAATATGACGGAATGGAGATACCCCTTCCGGCGGAATGCCGGCGAATTGCAGGCATGAAAGATAGCTAACCCCCAGAGATCGTCCCCACCTCCCATTCTTTCCGCTGTCGCCAGCAATTCTCATTATGGCCGTTGCCGCCTGAAGGCGGGACTACAAACGGGCGAAGACCCGGCGAAAAGCTGTTCGTAGTACCTGCTTCAGCAGGCCCGAAGAACCCGTTCCAGGCCATACTGAGAATTGCTGCTCTGTCGCCGCCAGGGCTTGAGGCGCACCGACGCTTTCGTTACGTTCGCCTTCCTGATGGATGGCTTCGAAAGGAAGAAGAATGAGTGCACGGATTCTGGATGGCAAAGCGGTAGCCCGCGAGATTCGCGAAGAGCTGCGCGGTGACGTGGAAAAACTGACGCAACAGGGTGTAACGCCCGGCCTTGGCGTTCTCCTGGTCGGCGACGATCCCGCGTCCCGCTCCTACGTCACCGCCAAGGAAAAGGCCTGCGCCGAGATCGGCATCTATTCCGAGGAAGTTCGTCTGCCCGCCACTGCCTCCCGCCAGGAAATCCTCGATGTGGTGGAAGGATTCAACCGCGAGCCCCGAATCCACGGCATCCTCGTTCAATTGCCGCTGCCCGACGCCGCCATGGAAGAGGAGGTGATCGCGGCAATCCTCCCGGAAAAGGATGTAGATGGCTTCCACCCCAGCAGCATAGGAAAGATGATGCTGGGGCTGCCCACCTTCCTGCCCTGTACGCCGCACGGCATTCTGCACCTGCTGAAGCGCTCCGGTATCTCCGCGCGTGGCAAACACGTCGTCGTGGTGGGGCGCAGCAATATTGTGGGACGGCCACTGGCGAATCTGCTCTCGCTCAAGAACGAGTTAGGCAACGCCACGGTGACGTTATGCCATACAGGGACACCGGACATTGGCGCCTTTACACGGCAGGCCGATATTGTGGTCGCGGCCGCAGGGCGCCCCAACACGGTCACCGCCGAGATGGTGGCGGAGGGCGCCGTTGTCATCGATGTCGGCGTTAACCGAGTCGAGGACCCCACCGCTCCGCGTGGGTATCGGCTGGTTGGCGATGTCGACTTCAACGCCCTGCGCGAGAAAGTGTCCGCGATTACTCCGGTACCCGGCGGCGTTGGCCCCATGACCATCGCTATGCTGCTCTACAATACCGTGCGCTCGGCGGAGAAACACGCAGGCGTCCAGTAGCCGAAGCCCGCCCATTTCCGCATCCCCCTGCATGGAGCGGCTCGCCTTCGCGAGCCGGACCTTTCCCATGCGCCTGGATCTCTGTCTCCATTCAATGGAAGGTGAATCCCGATGACTCTCGCATGCCTTTACGGACGCCGCGCAAGCACCTGATACTGCGCACCGAGCGGCAACCGCGACAGCGCCGGTTCGAGCGACCTCAACGCACGCAGCCTCCTGGGGAAGATAAAGAGGAAGTCGGTGCGCAGAATCTCGAATCCCTGCCGCTGAAGCAGGCGGCGCGCTTCGCCGGGCCAGAGCATGATGGCGTCGCGATCAAAGGGGATGCGGCTCATGACGTAGCGCGTGCCGGGGTTCCACGGATTGTTTTCCCACAAAGCGAAGAGGGCGCCGGGCCGCAAGGCCTCGAATACGCTCCGCGCTGCCGCATCGCGGTCGGGCGGGGGAATATGATGAAAGACCCCGTTGCAGAAGGCCAGATCCACTTCTGCGTCCGGTGTCCAATCAGATAGGGTGCAAAAGGACACTGTGTCAGATCCATGCGTGTCGCGCGCAACCGTGATCGACTTTTCAGAAAGGTCCACGCCCAGGATCGATTGCGGGCCGAAGGCCTCCTTGAGCCATGGAGTCGCGGAGCCTGTGCCGCAGCCGAAATCCAGCAGATGCGCTGGGGCATATTGCATGGCCTTCAGGCATTGTTTCAGCCATTCCACTCGGCCTGCGGCGAAGAAATCCTTCGATTCGCCAGAGACAGAGATGCCCTGTTCCAGCGCAGCGTCGTACGACGCTGCATATTCATCGAATTCGTCCGGCTGCATGAGGTGGCGCAACCTACGCGAAATCGATTGCCGTCGGCAACTCATCTGTGGTTGAAGAAAGAGCGGAGGCATTGGGTGGGGCATCAATGACAACGAAATGAGTGTGAATTCTCCGGACGAATCGGCATCGAACCGTGACCGAAGCGTTGTCATGGCTGCGGTAGACCCTCGCACCCCGCCGCTTCCCGCTCCGGACGCCGGGCCGGATGCGCTGGCGTGCGCCCAGCAACGCTTGGAGGTTCTTTGCGACCTCGGGAATTCCATCTGTGCGCAGCGCGACAGCGCAGGACTCTTTGCGGCGGTGCCCCGCGCGATCCGGGAATTAATCGGCGCGGAACGCTTCTTCCTGGCGCTGGTCAACGAAGCGGGCCGACTCTCCGCCCGACTCTCGTTTGGTATCGAGCTGCCCAAACGCACCGAGGATTGGCCCGTCAGCCATTCGGTGCTGCGGCGCGTACTGGATGAGGGCGTCTCCCTGCTATGCGACGATGCCCAGCACGACGAAGCGTTGGGGGGGCAGGCCAGCGTACTCCTGCACGGGATTCGGTCCGTGCTTTGCGTTCCGATCGGACTGGGCCCTGCCTGTGTCGGGCTCATCTATGCGGATCACCGCGCGGTGACCCACCAGTTCAGCGAGACCGACCTCCAGTTTCTAACCGCTCTCAGTCATTACGTGGCTCTGGGCCTCCAGAACATTCAGCGCCTGCAACGCAGTACCGGGGCGCCGCCCGCGGCCTCCGCGAACCTGGAACAGGAACTCTATCGCGACCATCAGATCATCGGGAGCGCCCCGGCCCTGCTGAAGGCCTACGAAAAGCTCCGCCGCGCCGCCGGCAAGAACGTGCCGGTGCTGCTGCTCGGGGAGAGCGGCACGGGCAAGGAACTCTTCGCGCGCGCCGTCCATACGCTGAGTCCGCGCCGCGACAAACCCTTCGTCGCCGTGAACCTGGCAGAGATCAACGAGAACCTCTTCGAGTCCGAACTCTTCGGCTACGAAAAGGGCGCTTTCACCGGTGCGGAGCGCCGCAAGGAAGGGCGCCTGGCGCTAGCGGCGGGCGGGACACTCTTCCTGGATGAGATTGCCGAGATTCCACTGCACCTTCAGGCCAAGCTGCTGCGGGTCATCGAGACGCGCGGCTTCGAGCGCGTGGGCGGACGGGATCGTGTTGAAGCCGACTTCCGGCTTGTGTGCGCCACGCACCGCGATCTCTCGAAGCGCGTCAAGGAGGGTGCTTTTCGCGAAGATCTCTATTACCGTCTCGTCAGCGTCACCATCGACTTGCCGCCCCTGCGCGAACGAGCCGAAGACATTCCGATCCTGTCGGACTACCTGTTGCGTTGCCTCAAGTCCTCGAAGCGAATCACACCGCAAGCCATGCGCCGCCTTCAGTCTTACGAATGGCCCGGAAATGTGCGGCAGCTTGTGCGCGTAATCGAGGCTGTCGACGCCCTCTGCGAAGCCAATGACATTACGGCGCAGGACTTGCCGCCGCCGATTTCGTCGGGGCTCGCCGAAGGCGAGAGCGGTTCGGGCTTCGACTTGTTGCGCGATGTGGTGAGTCGTGCCGAGAAGGAGCATATCCGCCGGGCGCTGGCCATCACCGGCGGCAAGAAGACGCGCGCCTGCGTGTTGCTCGGCATGACCAAAGACACGTTCTTCCGCCGGCTCAAAGAATACGATCTTTGAGGGGGAAAGCCGTCCGCCCGAATCCCGAGCCCGACATATGCGGTCTTCCTGAGCAGTGGGGGGCAGGCAGATATTCGATGAGATTCGTCTTTGTGTACTCGCTCAAGAAGACTGGCTGCCTCCCACCATAGTGGCAGGAGCATCCTGCTCCCGCTCTCTTTATTGGCGGAAACGGGGTCAGATATACGCACTATTCCGTCTGCTGATAGAAGCTGGCTCACCGCGCCCAGCTAGAGAACCAGGGGCGAAGCATTGGTGTTGGTCGTGGGGCAACAGCCGTCACACCGCCTCCATCGTGTATCCCAACGGCGTGGTACAGCACATCACCCACGGCCTATTCCGGCGATGCACGCTTCACGGCCGCATGAATTGTCGCGCTTCCACGATCAACGGATGGTCGTCCAGGCCGGCACTCTCCAGCAGACGCTCATAAAACGCGCGGGCCTGATCATCGTCCCCCAGCGCGCGTGCCGCGCGCGTGGCGCCGAGCAGCGTGTTGCGACGGCCCGGCCAGATGGCGTCACCCGCTTCATAGGCGTCCAGGGCCTCACCAGGTCGATCCAACTCCATCAACAGGTCGCCCAACGCCTCGTACGGCGGATACATGGCACCTGGTGTGACCGGGTGTTTTTCAACGGTCGGCTCGAGCTTGGCGGCCTCGCGTATGAAAGCCACCGCCGCATCGTGATCCCCATCGGCCCACGCCAACCAGCCGCTCAAGATCAGCCGGTCCACTTCGATGTAGGTTTCGAATGCCTGTTCGCCCGCCTCGCGTGCCTGGTCGCGCAGTGCAACGATCTCCTTTTCGGCCTCGCGCGCCGATTCCAGATCGCCGGTCTTTAACGCGCCCATGCCGCGCGCATACCAACTGATGGCGCGCGGCCAGCCGTAGCGCTCCCATGACAAGTAATCCGGCCGGTCGGGTCGGACCCGTGCGGCCGACTCCCACGCGCGCCGCTCAACGGCGTAGCGTGCGGGCATGATGGCCTTGTGAAAAGCGACGATGAAGTCGTCCTGATAGGGAGCGGTGGTCATGGCCTCCCGCAAGACTTCATGAGCGCGGTCATCATTGGCCTGTTGCAGGAGGCCGTAGAGTTTGTAGTCCAGCGCATGGATATGATGCAACGAGACGCGGTCGCCCACCGGAAAGTTCAACGCGGCCTTCGCCGAACGGACGTTCCAGTCGATAACCTCCGGCCAGTGGCCGAGCCGCACATAGATATGCGACGGCATGTGCAGCGCATGCGGCACATTGGGCGCGATATCGCCGTATGCTTTCACCATATCCAGAGCGTTTCCAGCGCGGCCGTCCACATCCGTAGCGTGAATGCTGTAGTGAATACCGCCGGGATGCATCGGTGCGGCTTCGAACACCTTGCGGAGCACGCGTTCGGCTTCGTCCAGCAACGGATCGCGGTTCCGCACCACCTGGGCCAACGCGACGCGCGACAGTCCGTACAACGCCGCGGTATCCAGATCGTCGGGATGCCCTTCATACGCCTGCTCCATGCCCTCGGCCCAGCGCGCAACGCGGGTCCAGTAGTCAGCCGTATCCGGATCCCGGAAGAACGCCGCGGTGGCTTCAATCAGCAGCCGCTCGCGATCGGACTGCGCCAATTCGCGCGCCTGTTTGCTTAATTCCCAACCGCGCTGTAAGTCTTCCGAGCTCGGTCGCCCCGGCCACAGCGGCTGGAACAGGGAGGTGGCAATGCCCCAATACGCCATCGCGCACTCCGTATCCCTGTCGGTGATCGACTCGAACGTTGAACGCGCCTGACGGTACATCATGTGGTGCAACATTCCGAGCGCCAGATCGAAATCGTCACGGATAGCCTTATCGCCGGTCACCTCGAAATTCACATAGCCGACCGACCGCTTCTCTTCCCCGGCGGGATTGCTCTTTGCTGTTGCAGGGTTTTCATACCGGGCCAATTCGGGGATATCGACCGCTTCGGGCACATAGCAACAGGGGCACTCGTCGCTTTGCGCG
>SLOV01000267.1 GCA_007132345.1 Kiritimatiellia bacterium | reverse complement strand
TCCAGGGTCATCGGCCGGGCATACTCGTCGAGGTGCGAACGCAGGATCTCTGCGGCTCTGCGGGCGATGACGGCTCGCTCGGCGAAGGACAGGTGGCGCCAGCTTTCGAAACAGGTCGCCGCCGTTTGCAGGGCCGCCTCCAGCTGCTCGTCGGTGGTTTCCTTGTACGTTTGTAGAGCTTCGCCGTTGGCCGGGTTGATGCTTCGGTAACTCATGTGGAATACTCCTGTGTTAAGCGACGCGATGCGTGTTCGGCGAGACTGCCGCAGATCAGCGACCTTACCTATGGGGTGAAACCCCACTCGATTCATCAGCCGAAGACGAAGGCGGCCCGCAGGCGCTCGCGACTTCGACATGGCATTCGCCCTGCCGTCATCCCAACCAGCCCCCGGTAAAACCCGCCCGACGCAGGCCGGTGACCAGATAGGGACATTGGCGCATCAGCGACCACAGGAAATCGGAACCATGGTTTTCGATCATCAGCACAATCGGCCCCTGGTTCAGGCCGAAGTTATACGGCGACACCCACCCGTGTTCGTGCTGCGGCTGCACCGGAAACGTTGGGTTGAAGCTCGCTTTGTAGCCATAGTCCCGGGCGGCCTCCAACTCCATACGTTCATAATTCTGAATCGTGGGCAGGACAATCTCGGGCGCGAACGGCAACGACGCGACCACCGCCCACGGGGCCAGCGTTCCGTCGTCGGGACCGAAGGGCACGCCACGTGCGATGTAGTCGTAGAACACACGTTGGACCCCATCAACCAACATCGTGCGCGGCCCCGGACCGTCGCTGGCGGTGATCCCCCAGCAACATTCGTCGTAATGCGCGAACCCGCGCGGATTGCGAATGGCATATTGTTGCTGCACGAAACTGGCGCGTCGACTGTTTTCAAAGTAGTCCAGATCGTGCCCGCGCATGAACGCGTCGCGAATGTCGCGGAAGTCAATCCACACGTGCGACAACTGATGAATGAACAGCGGTCCGGCGAAGAGCAATTCGATGTCGTACAGCTTTTTCCATATATACGTCGAAGCCCAGGCTTCATAGCTCTCGGCCGGCAGCGGGTACGTCGGCGAACCCAACCCCAGCAGATAGATGATCAGTGCTTCGTCGTAGCCCTGCCAGCGGTAACGCAGAAAGCCCTTCTCGGGCGTCCAACCGTGACTTACCGCCGCCGCCCCGTTTTGCATCCATTGCCAATCGGCCTTGAGATACAGGGCGTCGGCGAGCCGGCGGATTTCGTCCTCCGCCGCCGTCTGCTGCTGGAAGTAGGCGGCGGCGGCCAACATGCCGGCGAGCAGGAATGTGCTGTCCACGCTGGACAGTTCGGAGCGCCATGCCCGCCGTCCGGTTTCCATGTCGAGGAAGTGATAGTAAAAGCCTTTGTATCCGGTGGCATCGGCCGCGGGTCCGTGCGGTGCGCGGGCAAAGAAGCGGAGCGTCGCCAGCGTCCGCTGCACCGCGTCGTCGCGCGTCATGAAACCGCGTTCGACCCCTACCGGATAGGTTGCAAGAGCCAGCCCGACGGCCGCGACGCTGGCCGGCCATCCGTCCTCTGATTTGTCCCGCACCAGCCCGTTGGCGGGATTGAACTGGTGGACAAAAAAGCTGAATGAATCCAGTTCCAGCGTTCGCAGCAGTTCATTTTGTTCCGGTGTCATCATGGCAAGTAGAGCGATGCCAGCTTCTCATAGACCTCTTCCGTCGTGAGGAAGACCCGTTCGGAACCGAGTTGTTCGAGGAACTCCGTGTCGGCGAGCCGGTCCATCACCGGACCTTTGACCTCGGTGAGATAGAGTTCGATGCCTGCGTCTTGTAGCCGGGCGAGAAGGTCGGTCAGTGTCTCAAGTGCGCTGGCATCAATAAAGTTGATGGCGTTGCAGATCATTACGAGGTGGCGCAGTCGGGGGCGGTCGGCGGCCGTGCGAAGCACGAAGTCCTCCATGTACTTGGCGTTAGCGAAGTAGAGGCTCTCATCAATCCGCAGCAGCAGAGCGCGGGGCAGCGTTTGCACGTCGTGGCGCTGGACGTTGCGGAAGTGCTCGGTGTTGGGCACCCGCCCCACGACGGCCATGTGCGGTCGGCTCGTACGCCAGAGATGGAGAAGGATCGTTGAGACGACACCGATGAGGATGCCCTTCGTGACCCCGACCGCGAGCACCGCGAGGAAGGTGAGGATCAGCGCGGCGGCGTCCGCCCTGTTATAGCGCCACAGTCGGCGCGGCATCCCGAAATCCATCAAGCCGGTGACCGCGAGGATGATGATGGCGGCCAGCACAGCCTGGGGCAAATGATGGAAGAGCGGCATCAGAAACAGCGCGGCCAGCGCAACGACCGCCACCGTGATGAGCGAGGCGAGGCCGGTGTTTGCGCCGGCGGTGAAGTTGACCGTCGAGCGGGCAAAGGAGCCGCTGACCGGATAACCGCCGGTAATCCCGGCCGCGAGATTGGCCGCCCCCAGCGCAATGAATTCCTGGTTGGAATCCACTTTCTGCCGGCGTTTGGCCGCGAGCGACTTCGCAACGGAAATGTTCTCGAGAAAGCCGATGAAGCTGATCGCAACGGCGAGCGGAATCAGCGGCAGAAACTCGGCCGCGGCCAGCGCGGGAAGCGCGAACCTCGGCAATCCGCCTGGGATTTCACCGATGATGCTTACCCCGTTGCTCGCCCCGAGATGGAAAGCGGCAACGATGGCCGTGCCGACGATGACCACGACGATCGGCCCGCTCTTCGACAGCGATTGCGCCAGGGCCGGTGGGAAGGATTTCCATCGCGCGAGGACCCTCGGCAGCAGGTATTGAAATGCGAGCAGCAGCACAATGCTCGCGATGCTGATCGCGACCGTCGGCCAGTGGGTTTGCGGCACAGCCCGAACCAGTTCCCCCAGCAACTCGTGCAGATGGTCGGTCCGGGGCAGCGGCACGCCGAGCAGGTGTTTCACCTGGCTCAACGCGATGTGTATGGCAGCGGCACTGGTAAAGCCGGAGAGCACCGGTTGGCTCAGAAAGTTCGTGAGCACCCCCAGACGTGCGGCCCCCATTGCAATCTGCATCACCCCTACGATGAGCGCGGTGGCCATGGCGAATGCGAGGTAGCGCGGCGAACCAGGTTCCGCCAATGCGGCAACCTGCGTCAGGATCAGCAACGACAAGAGTGCCGACGGGCCGACCGACAGAAACCGACTGCTGCCGAGCAACGCGTACACGGCGAGCGGCAGGAGACTGGCATACAATCCGACCTCTGGCGGCAGGCCGGCCAAGAGCGCGTAGGCCATGGCTTGGGGGATGAGCAGGGTTGCCACGATCACCCCTGCCAAGGCATCGCCCCGCAGGTCCCTGCGCTCGTAGTGAGTGAGCCAGTCCAGGGCCGGGATCCCCCGCCTCAGCCACGGGGGAATGGTGTGGTTACGATTCTTCACGTGAACATGCCGGTGGTCCTGCGGATGTAAGTCGGCTGGTGATGCGTTTCGGTTCTGCGCAGGGTCAGGTCGCTCTTCCCCTTCTCATTTCTCGGCCCGTCCGGGACGCTTTGGTGGATGGGGGTTGTATGGTTCGGGTGCTTCGATCTCCGATGCTGACAGCTTGGCGGCCCCCAGGCAGCCGGAGCAATGGGGTGAAAACCCTATGCAGGAATCGCTTCGCAAACACCGTGAGAGCCCTCGACGCCCTCCTCGAACAGGAAGGCTTCAACGGAGGGTGAATCGTTCCAAGAGCAGAATGATGGTGATGAGCGCCGCTGCCAGGCCGATGGCGAACGCGGTGCGAGGCAGACGCAGCAGGTCGGGCAGCAATACCTCGCCAAAATCGCCCCATTTCTCGACCGTTCGTTTGCTCCATCCGGAGAGTTCGGCGAAAACCCAGGAGCCCGCCACCAATCCAGCCATGCCGAAGAGCGCGTCCCAGCTTCCTTGGCCCAGCGCAACGGCAACGGTTCCCGGGCAATAGCCCAGCAGCGCGAAACCCGCGCCGAACAGCAGCCCGCCGATGACGTTGGCCCCGATGCGCGTGGGTTTGAGGTGCAGGTTCACCTTGCCGAAGTGGTGCAGTGTGAATACGCCCGCCATGCCCACCACGATTGCCGTGAGCATGACCTTCGCGACCGTGAAATCCTGAAGCAGCAGTTGGCCGACGAGCACGTTGAATTTTCCCACGCCGCCTTTCTGCAAGAGGAAACCGAATGTCAGACCGAAGAGCACACCGGCCATTAAGCGTGGCACCGCATCCACGGTCGACGTGGAGTGCCCGGCGGGCGGCGAAGCATTTTTCACAGCATCCATTTTGATTTCTCACAGGGTAAAGAGCAGAACCGCCACCGCGATACCGCCAAGGAAAAGACAGATTGCGGTGATCCAGGAGCCTGGGTTGAGCTGCAAAGTGCCGCTGATGCCGTGGCCGCTGGTGCAACCTCCCGCCAGCCGCGCGCCGACGGCCATGAGCAGACCGCCGCCAAATCCGATCGTCGCGCGCAGCGCAATGCGGCCACCGAAACGTGCCTCCCACATGGGCGGCAGCCATTCGTTGGCAAACTCCCCCCCCGTCAGCGCGGCCAGGGCACTTCCTACAACAATGGCCAACACGAAGACGAATCCCCAACTCACACGCGGCGGCTTGTCTCGAAAATAGGCGAGCGACTTCGTGCGGCGAGGCGCAATGAGTGTGCCGAGAAAGCCCGCGACCTGCGCATAGAACGAGGAGGCGCCGATTGGTTTGTCGGAGAAATAGAAGGTCAGCCACGAAAGCACCCCGATGCCCGCGCCGACCCCATACGGTGACCAGGCGGGCCCGGGATAATGGAGCGCGTTCACGCCCGATTCCGCCGCGACCGCAACGGACATGGGGAACAGAGCAAGACCGCTCAGGAGGCCGAGGCACGTCGCCGGCTTCCTCATTTCGTCTCCTTGTTCTGCTCCCCTGCAACCGGGAAGCCCGCCTTTGTCCAGGCTTGCCAACTTCCTGGGATATTGCAGACGCGTCGGAATCCTGCCTGTTGGAGAATGCTCACCCCGATACTGGCGCGATAGCCGCTGTCGCAATACACCGCCGTCGGTTGGGCCCGGTCCAATGTACCGAGACGCTCGCGCAGTTCTCCCAGAAAGATGTGGCGGGCACTCGGGATGTGACCCATCTCCCATTCATCCGGTGAGCGCACATCGAGAAGTTGTAGCCTCTTGCCCGCGCGCTTGACTTCATGCACGGTCATCTGCCCGACCGATTCCAGCGGCTGACCGGCGTTGTTCCACGCCGTCATTCCTCCGACGAGGTAGCCGGCAAACCGGGTGTAACCCGTGCGGACAAAATAGCGGACGATATCGTTGAGATGATCGTCCGACTCGAGGACCAGCAGGAGCGGTTCTTTGGGATCCAGCAGCCAGCCCGCCCACACAGAGAGCATCGGCTTGCCGCCGATACTGAGTGCCCCTTGGATATGTCCTCCGCCAAAGGCCAGCATCATGCGCGTGTCAACCAGCACATGGTCTTTTCGTTTGATTGCCTCCTCGAACAATGTCGGGGGTAGCCCTCGCACGCTGGGGAGGTTGCCGAGAATCGTCGGGCCTTTCGCGTTGACCTTCTTCATCCGGGGATAGTAGGTCGGCGTAGGCGGCGCGGTGGAGAGCGCGTAGTCGGTGAAGGGCTTCACCTGGTCCCACTGCAGGAACGCATTGAAGCGTCGCTCATGGCCGATCGTGCTGCTGAGCCGGTCGCCGATGTCGGCGCCGCACGGCGAACCCGCGCCGTGCCCTGGATAGACCATGACCCCATCGTCCAATTTCAGGTAAACATCCCGCAAGGTATGAAACAGTTGGCCCGCCAGTTTCTTCGCCTGTCCACTGCCGAGGAGGTCGGGTCGCCCGGCGGAACTGACAAAGAGCGAATCCCCGGTGAGCACGCCCCAAGGCGCGTCCGGATGGTCCTTCTCCGCGAGCAGATAGGCGACGTGCTCCGGCGTGTGGCCAGGCGTGTGCCGAACCGTAATCAGGGCGGCGCCAAGTGTAAACGTGTCTCCGTCATGGATGGGCTCATGGTCAAAGCCGTAGCGCGCCCCGCCTTCGTGACTGACGAAGATTTTGGCCGTTTCGACCCGCGCACCAAGTTCGCACGCCCCGCTGACGAGATCGGCGTGAATGTGTGTCTCAAAAATATGCGTGATGGAAACCTGCTTCGCACGGGCGAGCTTGAGGTAAACATCCACGTCCGCTCGCGGATCGATGACCGCGGCGACGCCCGCGGAGTCGTCGCCGACCAGATACGAAAGCTGGGCAATACCGTCGGTTTGAATGCATTCAAAAATGAGCGCCATGGCCGGCCACCTCTTTTGCTCTACGCACCATGTTCGATTTCAGTCGAGACGCTACCCGATGATGCAGGCCTCTGTTATGGGGTGTAACCCTACTGCTGTCGTGGCCACGATTTCACGACACCGCGAACATGAAATGCGGCCACAGGCAGGGGAACAGGGGTCGCGGCACGGGGAGACCTGCCCGGAAACCGGCTCGACTCGGGAACCCTGGCAATTCCCGGTGCTGCCTCCCAGCGGCGGCCTTCGCACGGACCCCGCGCTCCTCCGAGCGGAGGCCGCAGTGACCGAGGCGCGCAGGAACGAAACTGACCATGTGGACGGCTGCCTCGCGACTCGATATTCGATTCCGCTGATAAGCCCCTCGCATCGATGACGGAAGAAGGGGGTTCCGGGTGGGCTTCGGAGGGGAAAACCGCGAGATCTGCTGACGCGCCCCGGTGTAGATTCTGATTCGCGGCGGTAGGGTTAGACCCCAATGCAACGGAATGCTTCCTCTCGTATGGTCATAGCGTAACGAAGAGAACAACCCAAAGAGAGGAGCGTCGTATGTTGTGGACCATTGCTGTCGTATTGTTGGTTCTGTGGGCCCTGGGCCTTGTGAGCAGCGTCACCATGGGAGGGTTCATTCACCTTCTGCTGGTGCTCGCCGTGATTGTGGTTCTCCTTCAAGTCATCGGAGGCCGTAAGGTTGCGTAACCCACAAGACCGGTTACGCCGAACCAGGAGCCGTGCGGGCAAATGGTTGCCCGGCGGCTCGGGTGTCCTTCGCCGACCGCACGGTGGGGACGGTAAAGCGGCCCGGTGTCTGCACGACCCGGAACACACTACGTAGCGTAATCTCCCACCAGGG
>SLOV01000373.1 GCA_007132345.1 Kiritimatiellia bacterium | reverse complement strand
CATTCGGCCAATGCTTTGCGATTTTGCCTTGAGGGTCGATCAGGACGGTGGAACGGATGCAGCCCGTGACTTTCTTGCCGTACATGGCCAAGAATGCGTTTTGCCATCGCTGCCTGGCAGGTTAAACTCCGGCGCTTTCTTTCCCTGTTCGATCATCGGATACCTCCCGTTAAATGGGCGGGCAGAATAGACGAGGAGTTCGTGAATGCAAAATGAAAAGCGAACCGGCCCGGGTGGATCTCGGATCCTAGCTTCGGGCTCGAATAACTCGCCCCTCCATCCCAGACAAACCCATGGAGATGGAGGGCGGAGTTACACGACGCCGCTCACTGAGAATAGTTGCAGAAGATCAGAGTCGCACCCAGCCGGCCCGGTCTATCCAGGCCTTCCGACCTCACGTACGCCACGGCTGCCGCCGGACCGGTCGGCGCGCTGGGCCTTGCTGCTCTTGTTGCCTGCACCGACCCTGGGTGTGTGGATGGCCCTATTCGTTTCTCCCGGGCCGCTGGGGCAGGCGGTGTTCACGGTGTCGAAGGTCTGGATCTTGTTGTTGCCGGCGCTCTGGGTCCGTTATGTGGACAGAGCCTCCTGGCGGCTGCCGAGAATCCCCAAAGAGGGGCTTCACTTTGGCCTGGTGTCGGGCCTGCTGATCGCGGCCTTTGTTGTCGCCGCCTACGCCATTGTGGGGCGACATTGGATCGATATTGAACAGGCTCGCGAAGTTGCCGACGAGGCAGGATTGGGGCGCCTGCCCGCGTATATCGTTGCCGCCCTTTACTTTTGTTTCATTAACGCCCTGCTGGAGGAATATGTCTGGCGCTGGTTCGTTTATGGCAAGTGCGCCATCCTGATGCGGCCGCTCTGGGCCGTTCCGGCGGCGGGCCTCTGCTTCACGATCCATCACATCGTGGCGCTCATGGCCTATTTCGACTGGCGGGTGACTTTGTTCGGTTCGCTGGGCGTCTGGATCGGCGGCATGACGTGGTCCTGGTGCCTGTTGCGATACCGCTCCATCTGGCCGGGCTATATCAGCCACATTTTTGCCGACCTTGCGGTGTTCGGTATCGGGCTGGTGCTTCTGTTTATCCTCTAACCGGGGCGGTCAGGAGAGGAAGCGGCTGCGCAGTTCATCATCGGGGACCATGCAGGCTTCCCGCTTGCCGAACCAGCGGTAGCGATGGCGGGCGATCCAGCGGTAAAGGCCGTCCCGCAGTGGGCGGGGCAAGACACGCAACGCGCGTAGCCAGGACCAGGGCGGGCGCAGATACCCCGCAACGCGCAGAGCGGCGTCGCTGCGCTGCCAGGCCTGCCCCTGATCGATCAGGACCAGACTGTCGATGTGGTCCTCCGGCAGGCCGTGCGCGCGGAGGCGTTCACGCCCCGCCGGTGACTGCAGAGAGGCGAAACGCACGCGCGCCGCAGGGTCGCGCCGGACGATAAAGGCGACGGCGCGGTTACATAGATTGCAGACCCCGTCGAAGAGCAGAACTGGTCCCTCTTGAGGGGCTCCCTGCGAGACCGGTTCCGCCTTTGGAGGCACGGGAGTTGACCCCACCGCTAGAGGGAAACTTGAACGCCAAGCGCCTGGAGGGTTTCGTAGGTCAGCCCGCCCACCGCAAGGTTGTGTTCGCCTTGATAGCGCTCGATGGCGCCGTGGGTGAGGGGGCCTAGAATGCCATCGATCGGGCCGGGATCAATGCCCTCCGCCGCCAGGGCCTCCTGGATGGCGCGCACGATATCTCCGCTCAGGTTCGTTTCGCAGAGGACGCGCTCCCATCCGATACCACCTTCGGTGACCACGACTTCCTTGGTGACCGTGCGGTATTCTGCGGGGATTGGTGTTCTACGCGTCTCTTCGGGCTGCACCATGCGCTGCACGCGGATCGTGCGCGTTTCCGCGGGGATGGTCACCGTCCGCGTTGTGGCGGGCTGCACCATCACCATGCGCTCTACGGTGCGAAACTCCGCCGGGACCTCGACGGTGCGGGTGGTGGCAGGCTCCACCAGTTTGCGCTTGCGGACGGTTTCGTAACGCGCGGGCACTTCCACCAGGCACATGATCTCACCGGTGGCGTTATCCACACGCTGAATCGGGCCGGTGCCCTTCTGCCAGATTGTGTGTGCCGGTTGCACGAGCACCTGCTCTTCCACCCACTCGTAGACGGCTGGAACCTCCTCCACACGCGTCGTGGCGGGAGAGACCATGACCTGTTCCTCCACCTGTTTATACTCGGCGGGGACAACCTCAATGCGCTCCGAGGCTTCCTTGACGATCACTTCCTCCTCCACCCATTCGTAGACTGCGGGGATGATTTCGATCTCCTCGCTCGCTTCCTGCACCAGCACCTGTTCGGTGACCGTTTCGTAGGTGGCTGGAATCATGACGCGGGCATAACACTCACCCGCCTTGGCATTCGGTGGCAGAAGTCCTTCGCTCGCATCGCCGAGAGTGAGGGCGGTGACCTCGACGGGTTCGGACCACTGCGCTGCCGGCAAAGGCTCCGCCCGTTGATCCGCTTCCGTGCGCAGCGACTCCAGTTGCTGGTCGCGCACGCTCAGTTCGTAGCGGAGTCGGGCGACTTCCGTGGTGCGGGGTGTCGAGCAGGCCGCGCTTGCGAGAACGCAGACCGGCAGGGCGAGACGAAACAAGGTTGAACGCATATCTGATTCCTTCCTGATAAATCCGAAACAACTCGAAGCGGGCGAAGATAGAGCAAGAACAGGGCGATGGCCAGCTATGATCGTATCTCCGCCTCAGCGCCTGGGCATGGCCCTTCCCGAGACCCACTGCAGGGTTTCGCGGGTTGCGGCATGGACTTCGCGCTCCAGGTCCTCCATGTCCGCCGGGCCGACGGCCACGACCCAGAGGCAGAGCCCGGCGACGTTCATGAAGTAGATGAATGCATATGAGAAGATCCGCCCATGGGCCGCGATGTCGGTCTGGTGCTGGCCGAGCATTGTGAATGTGAACGTGACATGAAAGCTCCAGGTGAAGCCCACGCAGCCCATCCAGAACGGTTCGTAGTGCCGCAGATCGAAGAAGAGGGCCAATAGGAGGTATAGGGCCAGGACCAGAAAGGTGTAGAAGGGAAAGAAGTAGGGGGCCAACGTTACCAGGACATTCGATTTGCTGACCATGACGCTGCCGCCCTTCTTGCTCACTTTCAGTTGTGAGACGCGCCCCCCCATGAGGAGCGCCCAGAGGGCATGTGTCAATTCATGGCCCAGCACATAGGTGCGGAGCGGCCGCGGCATGAGAAAGAACAGGGCTAACCAGAAGAAGAAGCCAAAGAGCAGACCCCACGTGCTAGGGGCAACCTGATGCAGCGATTCCGGACGCACCAGCATGAGGAGGCGATAGAGCACCAGGGAGATTGCCCCGCAGGCAGGCAAGAGAAGCAGTCCGAGCAGGAATTTCCCCGCCTTCACGGTGCCAGCCCCCCCTGACGGCACACGGATCGCGGCAGAGAATGGCGTGTAACAGATTGATCGACAATGGGTTGAGTGTGCATCGAGGTGCGGGGAAAAATGAGAATCCCGGTAGGATTTGTATATTGACTTGCTTAGGGACACGGATAGACTAGCGCAACTTTTTTTCACGGCTTGTCGAAGCGGCGAGCAACTTTGAAGGGTCGTTGGATCCTGAATTCACAGTAGGAGAGATCGAATGCCGAATCTGAAGAGTGCGAAGAGGCGTCTACGCCGGGCGGCGACGCAGGCAAAAGCGAATGCACCCGTGCGGACGCGGGTCAGGTCTGCGCGACGGAAGTTCATGGAAGTCGTGGCGACTGGCAATGACGCGGAAGGATCCGCGGCCTTTCGGACCTACTGCTCGGCCCTGGATCGCGCGGTCAAGACGGGTGTGATCAAGAAGAACACGGCGATTCGCCGGAAAGGCCGTGCCGCGAACCGCCTGCGCGCGGTCGTGGCGGTGGCCAGTGCGCAGCCGGAGTCGGCAGCGGGCGAGTAAAAGCGCCCCGCTTACCAGAATTCCACGATCAACTGCACGATATCCCGGCCCAGGTCTCTGGCGGCCAGCGGCAGAACGGTGCGCTTGCCGGAGGTTAAATCGGTCTGCAGCTCGAAGGTCGCATCCCCGGTGACGCTGGGTTCGTGCAAGATCACTTCGCCGGTGCTGGCATTAACGAGCCGGGTGTCGGCGATCAGGTAGACCCGGTATTCTTCGGAGGCGGTGCCGCGGTTGCGATCGAATCCGATGGGGTCGAGGCGATAGTCGACGAGGGTCACGAGGAGAATGGCGTCGGCGGCCTCTTCTGAGCTGACGACACGCAGCGAGCCGTCCCGGACCAGTTGACTGATGACGGCGGAGGTGGTTTCGAACTCGATCTGCGGTTCGTCGGTCTCGTTGACGAAGGTCGGCACAAAGACGGAAGAGATGCCCGGAGGCAGCATGGACCCGAGCCGGTAGCCGGCGCAACCGCAGAGGGACAGCAGCAGCACGGCAAGGCCGATCGGTTTCAAGAATCTCTCAGTTCGCATCAAGGACCTCCACTTTGCGGGAAAGCGCCTCTATACGCCGTTGGGCGCGCGGCGTCCATTCGGAATTGGGGAAGCGCTCGGCGAAGCTGCGATAAGCGACGAGTGCCGCTTTCTGATTGCGGGTGTTCTCGTCGTAAAAGACGGCCACATCGAAGGCGGCGCGCGCCATATGCCGGTGGGCCTGCTGCATGAAGGCCTGAACCGCCTCCGTATGCTCCGACTCGGGATAAGTCGCACGGAAGAGATTCAGGGCAAACCAGGCTTCCTGCCACTGTTCGAGGTCATAGCGCCCGCGCTCGGCAAGCTGCATGAGGGAGCGGCAGCGGGCAAAAGCGGCGCTTTCGGCGAAAGGACTGTGGGGATGCCGAATCATGGTGTTCATGTATTCGACGACGGCAAGTTCGTAGTCGCCGCTCTCTTCATGGATGGAGCCGAGAAGGTATTGTGCTTCCGCCGAGCGCTCCCAGCGGGGCGCGTTGCGGACGATCGTCCGCAGGGGTTCGACGGCGTCCTTGGGGCGGGTGAAGCCCGGGAAGATGCCGAAGGTGGCGTAGCGGCGCTCCATCATCTCTTCCACGATCTGAAATTGCCGCTCCAGCACCTCTTCGTACGGGGCATGGTTCGGGAATCGTTCCAGCAGTTTCTGGTAGCCTTGAAAGGCATTCTCGAGCTTGCCCCGTCGATGCTGAAGCGTGGCGTAACTGAGCTGTGCCTTTGGCGCCTCGGCAGAGCGCGGCCAGAAGAGGGGGAGGCGCTGGTATTGGCGGGCGGCTCTTCGCAGATCGCCACGGCGTTCGAGGCGGGTCGCATGCGCGAGTTGTTCTTCTGGACTGTTCTTGGCGGGGCGCCGCCAGAAGAGCCAGGTGGTGTGCGCCTCTTCTTCGGCGACAAAAGTGCGGCGGGCCTGCGCCTCCCATCCGGCCGGACAAAAGAGAAACAGTGCTGCGAGCGGCAGCAGGAGCAGAGAGCGGGGTGCATTCATGGGGGGCACAAGGTACGGTCCCCGCCGCCGGGGGTCAAGCGGTTGCGAGGGGCGCCAGTCTTCACCGCCCGTGCCGCTGCAGGAAGGCGTTCAGTCGTTGCATGGCGGTCTTGATATCGTCGAGCGCCGTGGCGTACGAGCAGCGAATGAACCCCTCGCCGCTCGGGCCGAAAGCGGTGCCGGGCACCACGGCCACGCGCTCCTCCTGCAGGAGTTGCACCGCGAAATCTTTGGCGCCCATCCCGAACCCGGCAATGGAGGGGAAGGCATAGAAGGCCCCAGCCGGGCGACAGCACGGAATCCCCATCTCCTCCAACGCGCTGTGTATGAAGTTGCGGTGCGTGCGGTAAGCGCTCTTCATGGTGGCAATGTCGCTTTCCGGGGTGCGTAGCGCTTCTACCGCGGCCTCCTGACTGAGGATCGGCGCGCAGAGCATGGTGTACTGGTGCACCTTCATCATCGCTTCGCTCAACTCCGGCGGTGAACAGGCGTACCCAATCCGAAACCCGGTCATGGCCCATGCCTTGGAAAAGCCATGCAGGAAAATGGTGCGCTCTTTCATGCCGGGCAGGGAGGCGATGGAGAGGGGCTCGTCGTCATACGATAGCTCGGCATAGATTTCGTCGGTAATGACGAGCAGATCGTGTTCCACGGCCAGCGCCGCCAAATCGCGCAGGTCCTGGGGCGAGAGGGCGGCCCCCGTCGGATTGTTCGGGAAGTTCAGAATCAGCGCCTTCGAGCGGGGGGTTAGGCGGGCCCGCACTGCGTCGGCCGTAAGCCGGAACGACTGGTCGGCCCCGGTCGGTATCGCAACCGGAACACCGTGGCAGAGGCGGATGAGCGGGCCATAACTCACGTAGCAGGGCTCGTGATAAAGAATCTCGTCGCCCGGATCGATGATGGCCCGCAGTGCCAGATCCAGGGCCTCGCTGACGCCGACCGTCACCAGAATCTCTTCTTTCGGATCGTACGCCAGCCCGAAGGTTCGCGCCACGTACTGGCTGATCGCGCCGCGGAGTTTCAAGAGGCCGCGGTTCGACGTGTAACCGGTTGCTCCTTTCTCCAGGGCGAAGACCGCCGCCTCGCGAATGTGCCAGGGCGTGTCGAACCCCGGTTCACCGACGCCAAGACTGATGACGTCGCTCATGGAGCTGACGATGTCGAAGAAGTCGCGGATCCCCGAGCGGGGCAATTCGTGCAGGGCGCCGGCGATGAAGTTACGGGGAGACCTTGAGACGCTCGTACTCATCCTGTTGCTCCATCAGAAAGCCGTGATGCTTGTAGGTCTTCAGCATGAAATGGGTCGCCGTTGCAGTAACCCCCTCGATGGTCGCGAGCTTCTCGCTCACAAACATGGCCACCTCCTGCAGGTTGCCGCCCTCGACGAAGAGGAGAAAATCGAAGGCCCCTGACATCAGATACATGGACCGAACTTCCTCGAATCGGCAGATGCGCTGCGCAACGCGATTGAAGCCGCCTTCCCGTTCCGGGGTCACCTTCACTTCAATGACCGCGGTCACGCGGTCGAGGTCCAGAACGTCCTCATTCACGATCGCCTGGTATCCCCGAATGACCCCTTTCTGCTCGTAGTCCTGGATCTTCTCTTTGACCTCGTCCACGGAAAGGCCGAGAAGCCGGGCCAGGTTGTCCGCCGATTCGAGGGCGTTGCCTTTT
>SLOV01000382.1 GCA_007132345.1 Kiritimatiellia bacterium | reverse complement strand
TGTCTGTGTCGCTTCGGCCCCCGCCGCGCTGGCGCTGCATACGAAGTGCGAGATTCTCTTTGGATACTGTCTGCCTTCGGCGGATGGCGACTATCGGGTGGTCTTCGGCGGGGCCCTGCCCCCGCAGGACAAAGAGGCGGAGGGGGTGGACGAGGAGACATTGACGGCCCGTATCCTCTCGATCATCGAGGAGGCGGTGCGCTCGCATCCTGAGCATTGGCTCTGGATGTACAAACGATGGAAATGGGTCCCGCCCGGAATCGATTCGGAGGCCTTTCCTTTCTACGCCGCTCCACTCGGCCCGGACCAGCGCGACCACGCGCGCCTGTTTCCCTCTGCTTGAGCGCCGTGGCCGCCGCTGCCGGGGTGTGTTGATTGATTCCAACTGAGCCATTTCCGTTTGAGATCCAGCGCTGGGCGCGCCGGCTGGTGTAGGACGGTCTTCCAGGCCGTCCCCCAGCACCATGAATGCTTGTAGGCTCCGGGGGACGGGCAGTCCTGCGGACATGCCCATCCTACGCCCCGGCAACGGCTTGAATAGATCGACACACCCGCTGAGCGGTGGACGGGATCGGCAAATGGTTTTGAGCCACGAATCAATCTGAGGTGGAGGGGCGAGTTATACGAGCCCATGAGCGCGGGGTCACGATGCTGGGCGTGTTCCTTGGCGTTGACGGCGTCGTGTAACTCCGCCCTCCATTCCGACAATCAATCTGAGGTGGAGGGGCGAGTTACACGAGCCCGATTTTGAGCACGAGTCCTACAGCCCGTTTACTGGGGTTTCCGTAGAGCCTCCGTCCTGGCCCGCTGGAACCTGGTGCGGAGGCGGCTTGCCATAGGCCGCCCGCGCCTGGGCCACGCCCGACAAGCGGCGAACGGGAACGCTGGTATAGGCGAGATCGACATCCGGCCCAGAACTTGACAGGCCGCCCCTTCAAGGCTATACGCGGGCTATACATTCAGTGGGGACACCATGGTCACGAAGATTCAAAAATGGGGGAACAGCCAGGGGCTTCGCCTCGCGAAGGAAGTGCTCGCCCAGGCACATATCGAGGTAGGCGACGAAGTGGAAATCGCGGTGAATGAAGGGGTTATTATGGTCGCCCCCGTAAAGCAGGTTCGCGGAGGACATCGGCTGGAAGAACTGATCTCGCGGATTCCACCGGACTACAAGGCGGAAGAAGTCCCGTGGGGATCTCCCGCCGGTAGGGAGGCATGGTAGGTGGCGATGTATGTGCCGAGGCAGGGCGACTTCATCGCCGTGACCTTCGACCCCCAATCCGGGCATGAACAGAAAGGGCGGCGTCCTGTGTTGGTTGTGAGCAAGACAGAGGAGTTGCTGGGGGAAGTGCTGTCCATTCTTGATGCCTGCCTCTACTGACCTTCCCCACTCCGGTCAGGCCCGATGGGACGCTCAGTTCTCGTAGAGGCTGACCAGTAGAGGGGTCACATCCAACAAGGAGCGGGCTTTCGCACGGAGGACGTCGGCGCCCGCGCCGAAGGCGATGAGCGGAACGGGATTGCGGGTATGGGTGCGGGTGGAGGCGTCTTCGATGTTGCCATGATCGCTGCAGACCAGGAACAGACGGTTCTCTTTCTCCGCGAACCGCGCCGCCACAACCAGCGCGGCGTCGAGTTCACGGAGTACACGCGCCGTGTTCTCGGGGCTGCCTTTGTGGGCCGTGGTGTCGGTCTGAAAATATTCGAACAAGGTCAGGCTGTATTGCTCCGCGATCGAGATCAGGTGGCGCCCGGCCTCCTCCGGCGAAATCAGGGGTGTGGGGTAGCCCCGCTCGTTGAGGCGGCGGCGCACGAGGTCATTGTAGACGGCGTCGCCCCGCTCCAACTCGGGCAGGCCGCGCACCCCGCCCAGCGCCTTCAGCGTTATAACCGTGGTGACCGAGCGGCGGCGGCGCAGTTCCGCGGGCGATAGGCCTTCGAGGTAGTAAGCGTTTGCGAAGGCGCAGGCGCCGCCGCGGGCCTGCACCAGATCGAAGAGATTCTGCTTTTCGATCACCTCGCGCAGGGCGGGGCCGGGATATCCTTCCTTATGGCCCCCGTGCGCCTTTGCCCCATTGATGCCGGTGAAGAGCGATGTCTGGCCGGTAGCGCTCTGGGGCAGTCCGGGCGTGTCGAGCGTGGCGTCGAGCGGCACGGCCTCTTCGCGCAGCCAGCGGGCCAGCGTGGGACAGTCGCCGCGGAAGAGCGGGTTAAGCGCGGGGTCGTCGCGGCCCATGCCAAGGCCGTCGACGAAGAAGAAGAGCGCACTGAGTTGCATAATGGCGGCAACCCTACCGGATCGGAAGGCGGCAACGGAAGAAGGCTTTCGCGTGGAACGGACCATTGCCACGGGCGGCGGAACCGGGCACTCTCCCTTGCGAACCAAGCAAAGGAGTGTCCCATGCCGCTTGTGAATATTCTTTCCTCGAATCCCGTGCCGGCGGAATCGCGCCAGGCCCTGATGGCGTCTATGTCGGCCTTTACCGCCCTTGTGCTGCGCAAGTCGGAGTCCTATGTGATGGTAACCGTGCAGGAGAGCCCGGTGATGATGGCCGGGCAGCTCGGCGATGCCGTCTTCGTGGATGTGCGCAGTATTGGCGGGCTGAACGCGGAGAGTACGAGCCGGCTGACGGAGGGTATCTGTAAACGGATCAAGGAGCACATTGGCACGGCGCCGAAGCGGGTCTATGTGAATTTCACCGATGTCCGCGCCAGCCTCTGGGGCTGGGACGGGCACACGTTCGGCTGACCGTGTATCTTTAGTCGAGGGTCAGGCGGTAGAGGGCGTGATTGCGCCCATCGCGCGGTTCGTTCCAGCCGGCCTCGGAGGCGTCAGGAACGAACGAGTGGACCGGCGCCCAGCCTTCCTGCAGGATTGCGGTGGTTCGGTCGACACCAACGGTCTCGCCGGGTGTCAGTCCCTCAAACTCGAGGTAGATGATGTCGTTGGTCACGCTCATGGCGGAGATTCTGACCGGATCGGCGACTCCGGCGGGCACGACATCGAGGTGCAGAACGTGGTCCCACGGGCCGGGATCGAAAAGGAAGTGGTCCAGACTGAAGCTCAAGCCTGACGCAACATTGCCGCCCGGGGCTGCGGTCGGGACGGTGACCCCGATAGCGAAAAGATCGCCTGCTGCATCACTCAGCGCCGCCAGTGCGGCGGCATTCAGGGGCACCATACGGTTGGCGGGCGGAAATCCAGAGGGGAACTGATTGACGGTGTCGCTGCCAAAGAATGTTCCCGATCCGAGATCGGTCCAGATCGCCTGACCCTCAGGGCTGCCGGCCGGATAGGTCGCGACAACATCCATGACGTCTGTTGTGACGGAATAGAGGTCATATCGATGAGAGGACCCCGCCGGCCCGAAATAGTCGTAGAGTTCCAATTCCAACGTGGCGCCGACCACGGTCATGCCTTCGATCGGGGTCAGGTCGAACGCGAAATAGGAGTTCTGAAAGCCACCGAAATTACCTGTCGTGGTATTCTGATGACTCTGATGACGACCGGTTTCCACATAGTGCCCCCTGTTGAAGGCAGTAATTTGCACGGTGGTTCCTTTTACCGGACCAGAGAGCAGAAACGCTGCTGCAACCCCGAGCAGCGCCATTCCCCGCTGAGATCTATTCATTCTGTAAGCGTATGCTTCGCACACCGTGAAATCAAGCTTCGTCGGGACAATTCGGCGGCGATGGATTCACTTTCGCCCAGGTCCGTGAGGCGGGATCGTAGCGGCGCACGACACGCGCGGGGGCACCGACGGCCAGGCTGAAGTCGGGCAGATCGGTGTTCACAACCGAGTTCGCGCCGACCACGCAGTGGCGCCCGATCCGGACCGCGCCGATCACGCAGCAGTTGGCGCCGATCCAGGAACCGTCCCCAATCACCAGCTCGCCTGCCGAGCGCAGGGGTTGATGCTTGATGGCGCGGTCGGGGTCCTCATGGGAATGGTTGTTGTCGGCAATGAAACAGTACTCGGCCAGCATGACGTTTTCGCCAATGGTGACACGATCGATGCAGGAGATCTGGCAGCCGTTGTTGACGAAGCAGCCGGACTTCAGGACCAGCTTCGGTTCGAAGGCCTGGGGTGGATCGGCCCAGGGATAGGCCGTCATGGCGCGGAGCGTGACACGATTCGCCAGGACCACATCGTCACCAACATGAATGTGATCGACCCCATAGGCCTGAAACTGGTCGCCGATGGAGAGCCGCGCACCGGTTTCGGCAAAGCGGGAGGCCCAGTAGTGGCGCATACAGAGGACGCGAAATTTGCGCCAGGCTTCGAATAGGGCTCCCAGTGTGCGCAGGATCATTGGCATCTTTTGCCATGCACCGGGGGTTTAGTCACGGGCAAAGGGTTCCTGCAAAGCCGCTTCTTCGGGTTCGGCGGGGGCTTGCATAGTGTCCACGAAGTGTTGGATATCGCTCTTGCGGATCAGGCCGAAGGCGAAGAGGGCCGCGAGACTGGTCAGCCCCGCGGCGGCCAGGGAGAGGAAGTGATGGTCGGGCAGCCATTCGATCGACAGATGCAGGGCCGCAGCGGTGACGAAGGCGAAGAGAAGAATGCGGAAGGGCCGCAATTCGCGCCAGTCGATCCAGGCCAGAAACCGCACGCGGACGCCGAGGTAGAGGGCCAGCAAACCATAAGCGGTGCAGCCGGCGAGCGCTACGCCACGTTCGGCGAGCAGGGGCGCGAGGAAGATGCTGAGGCCGAGGTGTACACCCGCCGCGGCGAGGGTGCCCGCGCCGACCACGGGTCCGCGGTCGACGGCCATGAGCGTGCGCCCGGCGATGATCCCCATCAGGTAGAGCAGCGGCAGTGGGGCCACCCACTTCATAATCCCGGCGGCATCCGCGAACTGGGGGCTGCTGAGGAGCAAAATGATGGGCTTACCGCCGAACCAGAGCGCCAGGACAATCGGCAGGCCGAGCACAAGCGCGTAGCGAAGCATCAACGTAAAGGAATAGCGGAGGGGTGCATGAGCCAGCAGTTCGGCAAAGTTGGTGGTATCGACGTGGTTCCGCGTCTTATAGAACTCCGTCACCAGCACATCGAGCATGGAGGCCCCGGTGGTGACGCCGACCCAGGCGATGTTGAAGCAGAGCGTGAAATTGGCGAGCGCCTCGAGGTCGGTGAAGGCGAGCAAGACATAGCGGTCCTGCACCTGGAAGATCCATTCCCCCATGATCATGGGCATGAGCGGGACCCCGAAGAGGACGATCTCTTTGAGCAACGGGCGCGAGGGGCGGCGGCGCAGGATTGCCCTGGTGCGGACGAAGGCCTGGGAGACCGCCACGCTGAGCAGGAGCCAGACGACCCAGAACCAGAGCATGAACCCGACGGTGAGATCGACCACCCACATGAAGGCGAGCAGGGGCAGGAACCAGGCATCGGCGTAGAGCAGAAGCATCATGCGCGACTGCGCATAGGCGGTGCGGCCCATGAGGAAATAGACCAGTTGCGTCAGGTGCACGGTGAGCACGAGGATCAGCGCGCAGGCGGCCACCTCGGCCGGGGCGAGCCCGAGTTTTTCCGGCTGCCAGACCGCCAGGCCCACGGCGCCGAGCAGACCGATCGCACCTGCGAGGAGTCCGAAATAGGTCATGATGGTGCGCAAGGTGACGAACTGAAACTCTTCCTCACGGCCGGGCACCCGGCGGAGCATGAATTCGAGACTGCCCAGCGACGAAATGAGGGTGATGAAGGAGACCGTCAGCATGACCAGCGTGAGCAGCCCGTAGTCCTCTTTGGTGAGCAGCGAGGTGAGCAGCTTGATGCGGACCGGCGCAATGACCACGCGGATGGCCACGTAGCCGAAACTGGCGAAGAGCACGTTGAAGAGCGTCTTGCCAAAGCGGGAACGCGGTTCGGCGTTTGGTTCGGACTCGTTCACGAGGCGCCCGCCGTGGACGCCCGGTCGCGGTGCCAGGCGATCGTCGCCTCGAGGCCGGCGTCGAGGCTATAGCGGGCGCGCCAACCAATACGCCGCTCGGTTTGGTCGGCATCGGCGACGCGGATCTGCTCCATGGCGCGGTCGGCGGCAGGATCGAAATGGAGCGATGCGGAAGCGTCCATGAGACGCGCGATCCGCTCCACAACACCGCGGACGCTTTCGAGCCGGCCGCTCCCCAGGTCGAGCGTCGCGCCATCGACACCTTCCGCGGCGGCCAGTCGCATGAGGCCCTCCACGACATCGCCGACATAAATCCAGTCGACTTCCCGGGTACCGCTGCTCATGCGGGGGCTGCGACCGGCGAGCAGGGAGTCGATGACATAGGGGACCAGCTTGCGTTCGTCTTTCTGGTCGGGGCCATACACCATAAAGACGCGGGCGATGACGGCGGGGAAGTCGTAGAGGGCGTGAAACATCCGCGCGTAGGCACTGGCCGCGGCCTTGGCGGCGGCGTACGGCGAGGAGGGCGGCGTGAGAGAGGTCTCGGGTTCTTCCAGCGAGCCGGTGAGAACGAATCGTCCACAGCCCTGGGCGGCGGCGGCATCGAGGAGATAGACGGTCGAGGCGAGGTTGGCTTCAAAGGTTGGTTGAACCAGCGCGCGGTCGCGGCTGCCTGCGACATGGCTGGCGAGGTGATACACAATCTCCGGCCTTTCGCTACGCAATAGCGCCTGGACGGCATCCGGATCTGCGAGATCCGTCTGGCTGGGTTCCACGCCCTCGGGAAGCGCCTCCGGATGATTACGACATACTCCCACAACGCGGTGGCCGGCCTTCAGCAGGGCGCGGCAAAGATGTGCGCCGATAAAGCCTGAGGCACCGGTAACCAGAATCTTTTGGGAGGGATCACTCATGCGTCAAAAGCGCTATCACCTGTGAACGCGCACACCCTACCCAATCGCATCCCGGAATCACAAGAGGGAAGCGAAGCCCCGGCACTCGAGCCGGTGCAACCGGACCAAGCCACGCCCCGCAGAAATCGCTTTGTCTCTCTTCTGGGGCGGCCCCAGTTCCCTCAAGAATATGCGTATGTGTGGTCTCCTCCGCCTCCCTGCCCGCTGCGGCCTCATCGCGGCCGCCTACAGAGGGATGAAGCGCTCAGGCCACGTTTTGCGCCAACTGCCGTGGGCGCGGGCGCTGACCGCGCCGACCGTGTGACGCAGACTCATCATGGCAGCAATCACCGCGCAATCCCCCTGCCCTCTCCGCCTTTACAGGAGCCTCTCCGCAAAAGTAGGACGGGATTGAATCCCGTCCCCCAGAGCCCATCGGAACAAACTCGCATGG
>SLOV01000033.1 GCA_007132345.1 Kiritimatiellia bacterium | reverse complement strand
TCGCAGAAGCGATCGATCAGGAAGGAATCGAGGTCAGAGAGGAGGAGCTCGATGCACAGATCGAAAACTTCCGCCAGTCCCTGCCACCTGACCTTTCTTTCGAAGACCTGCTGGCACGCAACCAACTCACGGAAGAGGGTTTTCGGGAGGACCTGCGCCTCTCCATTCGGGTCGAGCGCTTGTTGCAGGCCCAGGTTCAGGACTTGCCGCTTCCCAGCCAGGAAGAGATCGAGGCCTACTATCAAGAGCATCCAGAGCAGTTCGTGGCGCCGGAACGCGTCACCCTGCGCCACCTTCTCGTACACGTTCCGGAAGGCTCCGACGAAGCCGCGCAGGCGGAACTACAGGAACGGGCGGAATCGCTCCTGAATGAGATCGAGGCGGGCGCCGACTTCGCGGAAGTCGCCGCCGCCCAGTCCGACGATCTTCCCAACCGGGAGCAGGGCGGCCTGTTGACGAACGTCACGCGGGGCCAACTGCCACCCGCCCTCGAGGCCCTTGTCTTTTCGTTGGAGCCAGGCTCTCTCGGCCCGGTGGTGCAGACCCATTTTGGATTTCATATTGTGCGGGTCGAAGATCGCAAAGAATCAGGCTCCGTGCCCCTCGAAGAGGCATCGTCCACCATCGCCGCGCACCTGCTGCGCCTGAAGCAAAAGGAGATGCTGGAGGCCTACGTAAATCGGCTGAAAGACCAGGCGGACCTCACCTTCCATCAGCCTTGATGGGAGGTTGGTGCACCGGAGAGGACTCGAACCTCCACGCCCTTATCGAGCACAAGGACCTGAACCTTGCGTGTCTGCCAATTCCACCACCGGTGCGGTGCATCCAACTTCGGCGCGTACTCTTGCCCGAACTGGCTTGAGATGTCAACAACCCCCGCCAGCCCCCCTGCCTCAGCGGAAAGGAACCACGGCCGGTAACGTCGGCATTTGCACGGACAGGTCGCCTTCATAGACCTGCCCCCCCCTGACAACCAGTTCGCCGTCCGCCCCGGTCTCCAGACGAATCGAGGCGTAGCCCTTGGTGTAGAAGACCCGGTCCACCGGACGTCCGTCCAGCCGGAAGATCGAGTGGGTGTAGCGCGAAGGCGCCGACTGGTGCAACACATGTACCCGCCCCTGCAAATCAATCTGAAGCAGCGGGTCGGCAAAGCGAATCAGTGTGCCGAGATCGTGAACGCCATAACAAAGCTCTGCGTCGGGATCGTCAAAACGTAGGAAGAGATGCTCCCTCCCATCCCGTGTCAGGTTCAAGAGCGTACAGACCCGCCGCGGCCCGCCCAACTCCCCGGTGAGCGTTCCCTCGACACTCTCTACCCGCATGCCGGGCACGACATCCAGTTGCATACGGCCCGAGTGCTGACTCCGCCCTCCAAACGTCACTCTCGCCCGCGCGGAGTATGGGCCCATTCGCGTGAGGGGATAACGATCCAGCAGATTCACCACGACCTGCACACTCTCGCCCGGCTGCACCGTGAACGGATCCGTGTGTCGCGCATTCGCACGCTCGGGGAGAAAGTCGCCCGGCCGCCTGGAAATGTCGAAGTGCAGTTCGACCTCCTGGCCACGCCCCACTTGTACAGGACGCGGGGTCCGGTTATGAATACGGACGGTGCAGAGAATCGGTTCGAATTGCAGCACACGGCCATGCTGTAAACGCGCACTGATCTCGATCTGGGCCTGCGCATGGGTGCCATGCACCATCGCCCAGCCCATTGCGGCAAGAAGCAAAAGACGGTTCATTTCTATCGTCCTACAGCCAAACGCGCGGCCAGTCTTTCGGGCAGGCCCATAGCGCGAATCTGCTTCTGCGCCCGCTCGATGTCATACGGCACGCGCCGCAGCTCGATCATGTTATTGATCATGTCGTAAATCACGTAGGCGGATCGGGAATCTCCGTCGCGAGGCTGCCCGACACTGCCGGCATTGACGAAATACTTGCGCCCCACGGTCACGCGCAGCTTCGAGTAAAGGCCGCTGCGGATCGCATCGGTCTTCTCGAAGGCCATCGGTACATGTGTGTGCCCATAAAAACAGACGGACCGCACCTGATAATTGAAATTGGCTTCTGCCTCGAGATTATCGAACACATAGGCCCAGGAGGAAGGCGTATCGAGCGTGCTGTGCACAATCGTGAAGGTCTCCACCGGCTCCACCATGCTCAGATTCCGCAAATAGGCCTGCTCCTCATCGGAGAGCTGCTTGCGGGTCCAATCGACCACAGTAGCCGCCAGCGGGTGGAACGATTCCAGGCTCTCCGCATGAGAGCAGTAATGGTCGTGGTTGCCGCGCACCACCGGACAGCCCAACTCGCGAATCAACTTCAAACACGCGGACGGATCGCCGTTGTAACCGACCACGTCGCCCAGGCAGGCAAAGTGGGTCACCTTCTGCGCTTCCGCGTCGGCAAGCACCGCTTCCAGCGCCGGCAAATTTGCGTGTATATCTCCAAGAATCGCGTATTTCATTCGGCATCCCGTTAAATTCGGGGTCGGCAAGAGGCGGGAATATGCCTAGGAGCAGCCCGACTTGCAAAGATTTCTTTGAGGAGGGCCGGCATTTCCGCGTCAGCCATCGTCCGAACGGGCCCGCACGCTGAATCGGCCCAGATCGCCGCGCGGCGCCTCGGTGCGCACCCGCTCGTCTTGAATATGGCGCCCGAGCGAAGAGGTCCGGATCGCATGCAGCAAACGCTGCACCTCCGCCTCGGCGCCCTCCGCCACCAGCCGCACGCTGCCGTCCGGGGCGTTCGCTACCCAGCCCGAAACGGCCAGCCCCTCCGCCGCCGATACCGCGGTGAACCGGAAGCCGACACCTTGAACACGCCCTTCATAGCGCACATCCACCCGGATCTGCCCCGCCTCCCTTGCCCTGGAACTCGAAGAACGCTTCACTGAATCTTCAAAAGGCCAGCCGCCAGGGATAATTCGTGCAAGCTGCGCACCTTGATATTGCCCGTTGTGGAAGAAACCAGATGAACCTCACCAGCATGCGCGCAGACCGCGGACGCCTCGTCATCGATGCCCTTCTTCTTCTGCGCCGCCTTCAGCGCCTTCTCGAGTACATCGCGCTTGTAGGCCTGCGGCGTCTGAATCTGCCAATACCGCCCGCCCGTCAGGACCTTGGACGCCTTCTGCCCTTTCTGCGTCTCCAGAAACGCCTCCTCCATCCGCACCGCCGCCACACCGGAACCATATCGCTTGGCGGCCTTCACCGTTTCGGCGACCAGGTCCGGTTGCACGCAGGGACGCGAGACTTCATGAATGCAGACCAGCGTCGCCTCCTCGTCCAGCGCCTTAAACCCCGCGGCCAGCGTCGCAAACCGCTGCGAGGCCCCCGCGACCAGCTTGCGAACCTTCGAACAGCCAAAGAGCCGAACCATGGACGCAATCGACTCCAGCCGTTCCCGGGCCGCCAGCACCATCACCGAATCGATCTCAGAACACCGCTCGAAGACCTCCAGACTATTGTAGAGAACCGGGTGCTTGCCCAGGTTCAGAAAGCCAACATCTGCGGACGCGGAAATCTGTTCGGACTTCCCGCACGCCACGACAATGCCCCACGTGTTATGTATCATCGCCAGTTTCGCAATCGCTGCACGGTCCTGCTGGCCAAAGCGCGACTCCGTGCTGACTCGCCTCCCTGGGTCAAGGGGACACCCCTTCGACGGCGTCAGAGTATCGGTTGCGCCGCCGCCCCCGCAAGGCAAAAAAAGGCGGGCGTTGCCGCATTGATTTCAGACCTGACCTCTGGGCATCATTGCCCCACGACCCGCCCTGCGCATCATGAACATCCTCAATCCTTTATTCCTCGTCGGCACCGGCATCGGCCTCCTCTACGCCGGCGGCGAAGGGCTCGTGCGCGGCAGCAGCGCCATGGCCATTCGCATGGGCCTGACCCCCCTCATCGTCGGCCTCACCGTCGTCGCCTTCGGCACCAGTACCCCCGAATTCCTCGTCAGCCTGCGTGCCGTTCTCGACGGCTCCGCCCCCATCGCCCTCGGCAACGTCGTCGGCTCCAACATCGCCAACATCGGCCTCATCCTCGGCCTGGCTGCCCTCGTGCGGCCGTTACACGTGAGCGCCCATACCTTTCGCATCGACGTGCCCATCGTCATTGCCACCTCCCTTTTGCTCCCCCTGCTGCTGCTCGACCGCACCCTCGGCCGCGCCGAAGGCGCAGGCATGTTCGCCCTGCTCCTGCTCTACCTTTTCCTGCGAGTCCGCGCAGCCAGACAGGAAACGGATCGGGTCCGGGAAGAATGGGCCGAGGCGATCCCCCGACGCCCTGGCGCCATCGCCCGCGACCTCCTTTTCGTCATCGGCGGCCTGGCCCTGCTCGCGCTCGGCGCGCGCTGGCTCGTCACCGGCGCCGTCCAGATCGCACGCCACTTCTCCATCTCCGAGGCCGTCATCGGCCTCACCATCGTCGCCGTCGGCACCAGCCTCCCCGAACTCGCCGCCTCCATGGTCGCCTCGGCCCGCGGCGAAGGCGATATCTGCATCGGAAACGTCCTCGGCTCCAACCTCTTCAACATCCTTGGCGTGCTCGGGGTCACCGCCGCCATCCGCCCCCTGGCCGCCACAGACGTCACCCTCGTCGACTACGCCGTCATGATCGCCTACGCGCTCGTCCTGCTCCCCATGGCCCGCTCCGGCGCGCGCCTCTCCCGCCTCGAAGGCGGCGCCCTGCTCATCGCCTACATCGGCTACATGAGCTACCTGCTCCTGCGCTGACGCCGCTACCGATGGCTCACCGGCCGGAACTTGATCCGGTGCGGCTGATCCGCCTCCGCCCCCAGCAGCCGCCTCCGGTTCTCGTGATACGCCTCGTAGTTCCCCTCGAACCACGTCACCTGGCTGTCGCCCTCAAACGCCAGAATATGCGTGGCCACCCGGTCCAGAAACCAGCGATCGTGACTCACCACCACCGCGCAGCCGCCGAACTCCGCCAGCCCCTCCTCCAGCGACCGCAACGTCGCCACGTCCAGATCGTTCGTCGGCTCGTCCAGCAGCAACAGATTCCCACTCCGCCGCAACAACTTCGCCAGATGCACCCGGTTCCGCTCCCCGCCCGAGAGCTGACCCACCTTCTTCTGCTGGTCCCCGCCCCGGAAATTGAACCGCCCGCAATAGGCCCGCCCATTCATCGAGCGCCCCGCCAGATCCACCATATCCTCCCCGCCCGTAATCTCCTCATAAACCGTCCGGTCCGCATCCAACTCGTCCCGGAACTGATCCACATACGAAACCTGCACCGTCGGCCCCACCTCCAGCGTGCCGTCGTCCGGCTGCTCCTGCCCCGTAATCATCCGCAGCAATGTTGTCTTCCCCGTCCCGTTCCCGCCAATCACTCCCACAATACCACCGCGCGGCAGATCGAACGTCACCCCCTCCATCAACATGCGGTCCCCGTACCCCTTCGACATACCCCGCGCCCGCACCACCAGGTCGCCCAGCCGCTGCCCCGACGGAATCTGAATCTGCAGGTTCTGCTCCCGCGTATCCACCTGCTGCTTCGCCAGCTCCTCATACCGCGACAGACGCGCCTTATTCCGCGCCCGCCGCCCCGACGGATTCGTCCGCACCCACTCCAACTCCCGCTGCAACAGCCGCACCCGCGAACTCTCCTGCTTCTTCTGCGACTCCAACATCGCCTGCTTCTGCTCCAACCAACTCTCATAATTGCCCTTGAACGGAAACGCGCGACCCGCGTCCAGTTCCAGAATCCACTCCGTCACGTTATTCAGAAAATAGCGGTCATGCGTCACCACCAGCAGCGTCCCGCCATACTGCTTCAAATAGGTCTCCAGCCACGCCACCGACTCCGCGTCCAAGTGATTCGTCGGCTCGTCCAATAACAGCGCGTCCGGATTCGAGATCAACAACCTGCACAACGCCACCCGCCGCTTTTCTCCGCCCGACAGCGACTCCACCCGCGCATCCGGCGGCGGACAGCGCAGCGCCTCCATGGCCATCTCCACTTTATGGTCCAGGTTCCAGAGATCGTGCGCATCGATCTGGTCCTGCAAGCGCGCCATCTCATCGCCCAGCTTCTCCGACTCCTCATCCGAGAGCGGCTCGCCGAGCAGCCCGCAGATTTCGTCATAGCGATCCACCAGCGCCTGCGCTTTCGCCACCCCCTCCTGCACATTGCCCATCACATCCTTATCCGGGTCCAGTCGCGGCTCCTGCGGCAGATACCCCATGCGCAGGTTCTTCGCCAGGATCACTTCCCCCGAATACTCCTTATCCTCGCCCGCCAGCACGCGCAGCAAAGATGATTTCCCCGCGCCGTTCCCGCCGATGACGCCGATTTTCGCGCCGAAAAAGAAGGCCAGCGTGATATCGCTCAGCACCGTCTTCTGAACGTGCTGTCTTGTCACATGCTGAAGTTGAAAAACATATTCACCCGCCACGTCCGTTCTCCTCGATTTGTGAAATAGCCCCTAAAGCCGCGCGAGCATAAGCCCCCCTGCCCCGCAAACAAGCTTGAACTCCGCCTCGCGATCGTCTGGAAGAAAACTTCCATCGAATGGAACAAAAGTTCCATCGAATGGAAGAAAAGTTCCACTCAGTGTATAAGAACATTCTGCAACCCTGCCGTCGGATTGGCGGGCTTCCTGTGCGAAGCCTTCGAGTACCTGCGGTCGCAGAATCCCAAGCGCACCACCGCCCAGGACTGCGCCTTGCAGGAGCGCACCTTCTACGGCAAGGAAAAGAAGTCGCTCGGTTTGCGGGGGAGTTGTGATGACCGCATTGACAAATCTGACCAGATTGACCTCATTGGTGCAGAGGGCGCGCCGGACAACTGGGACAACGTGGTCAATCCGGTCATTCAACCACTCAGGAGATTGCCATGTCTGAGTTGTTCGACAAACACGGCGGTTTTCGCCGCTTGCATTCTTTCACGCTCGCCACGATCGTGCAGCTCGACACGCTGCGGTTTTGTCGGCGCTTCCTGACGCAGGACCCACACGAGGCGAGGGCCAAGTTCTACGACCCCAAGGGGAGGCAGTACGACCAGATGACCCAGGCCGCCCGCAGCGGTCGTCAGAATATCATCGAGGGCTCGGAGCGTTCCTCGACCTCGAAAGACACCGAGATGATGCTCACCGACGTGGCCCGTGCGAGCCTGAGCGAACTCCGCGGCGACTACGAAATCTTCATCCTGGATCGCGGCGAAATCCCGTGGTCGGTCCATGACCCCGAGTCCAGGGCGGTCAACGCGGTCTCGCTCGACG
>SLOV01000400.1 GCA_007132345.1 Kiritimatiellia bacterium | reverse complement strand
GAAGTGGGAGGGCGCGGTGATGTAGACGGTGACGATCGGCTCCAGAATGATGGGGTTGGCCTTCTGCAAGGCGTCAACGAAGGCTTTCTTGCCGGCCATGATGAAGGAGACTTCCTGCGAGTCGACGGGATGGTGTTTGCCGTCATAAACGGTGACACGTACGTCGTGCACAGGATAGCCGGCGATGGCGCCGCCGATGATGGCCTGGCGCACGCCTTTCTCGACGGCGGGGATGAATTGGCGGGGAATGTTGCCGCCAACCACGGCGTCGACAAATTCGAAACCTTCGCCGCGGGGCAGGGGCTCGACGCGGAGATAGACCTCGCCGAACTGGCCGGCGCCGCCGCTCTGTTTCTTGTGGCGGTGATGGCCTTCGGCATTGGCGGCAATGGTTTCGCGATACGCGATGGCGGGCGGGTGGGTGTCGACCTCCACGTTGTAGACGTTTTTCATGCGTTCGAGGGCGATGCGGAGGTGCAGCTCGCCGAGGCCGCGTAGAACGGTTTCGTGAGAGGTCTCGACATGCTCGACGATGAGGCAGGGATCTTCGCCGGTGAGCTTTTCGAGGGCGTCGGCGAGTTTCTTTTCGTCGCCACGGTTCCTGGGAACGATGGCGAGGCCGGCGACGGGCGGGGGCAGCTTGCCGGAGCTGAGCCGGACGTAGTCTTCGTCGTGGGAGTTATGGAGGATCGCGTTGAGGCGCATATCGTCGAATTTGCCGACGGCGCAGATGTCGCCGGGCAGTCCGACGTCGGCCTCTTCGTATTGTTTGCCGCGGACGCGGAGGAGATGGGCGACACGGGTGGCGCGGCGGTGGTCATCGACGAAGAGCTGGGTGTCTTTGGTGACAATGCCCTGGTGGATGCGGAAGATGCCGAGTTTGCCGACGAAGGGGTCGTGCGTGACTTTGAAGACGTGGGCCACGACGTGTTTGTCGGGGTCGGGGTCGACGGCGATGGGGGTGGCTTCGGAACCTTGCAGATTCTTGAAGGGGTGCGGATTGCCCTCTTTGGGATTGGGACCGAGGCGGCGGAGCACGTCGAGGAGTTCTTCGACGCCAGCACCGGTGGTGGCGGAGACGAAGCAGACGGGGAGGATATGGGCTTCGCGCAGGGCCTTCTCGAAGGGGTCGTGAAGCTTCTCGGCGGGCACGTCGCCTTCTTCGAGATAGGTGTTCATGGTCTCTTCGTCCATCTCGACGACCTGCTCGACGAGAGAGGCGTGGACTTCGGCGGGCGAAGCGATTGCGTCGACACTGGGGGTGTCGAAGAAGCAGTCGACGACTTTGGAGCGGTCTTCGGTGGGGAGGTTGAGGGGAATGACTTCTTTGCCGAAGGCCTCTTTCAACTGGTCGAGCAGGGCGTTGAGGTCGACATCGGCCGAATCGATCTTGTTGATGACGATCATGCGGCAGAAGTGTTCGTCGCCGGCCCAGTCCATAAGGCGGCGGGTCATCATTTCGATGCCTGCCTGGGCGTTGACGACGATGGCGATGGTTTCGGCGGCGGGCAGGGCGGTGAAGGTCTGGCCGACGAAGTCGGGGAGGCCGGGGGTGTCGACGAGGTTGAAGTGGCACTGCTTGTGGTTGAAGCCGACGACGGCGGCGCTGAGGGAGTGGCGGTATTCCTTTTCCTGGGGGTCGGCGTCGCAGACGGTGTTGCCGGCCTCGACGCTGCCCATGGAGGGAATGACGCCTGCCTTGTGGAGCAGGGCCTCGACGAGGGTGGTTTTGCCGGACCCGGAGTGTCCGACGAAGGCAATGTTGCGGATGTTCTCGGTGTTGTAACTGCTCATGGGGGCCTCCTTGGATCAATCGTAGAAGAGAGTGGACCAGCGATGGTGGGCGACCAAGTCCTGTTTCATGTCGCGCCAAGCGTGCTCGGAGCCTGCGAGGCTGGCGAGGATTTCGTCGAGGGTCTGTTCGAGGCTGGAGAGGCCGGAGACGTAGATGTGGGTCTTGGGATCCTGGATGAGTTCCCAGACTTCTTCGGCGTTGGCCTGGAGCTGGTCGCCGATCTGGGCGGGCTCGTCGAAGTGGGGGCGCGGGCTGAGGGCCTCGAAGGCCTTGAAGGTTTCCTGGTCGTAGTAGAGGCCGAGGTCGTTGTTGAGGTCGTTGTGGTAGAGCAGATCCATGCCGGTGCGCGCGCCGTAGAAGAGGCGGACCTTGCCCTTCCACTCGCCGCGCTCTTCGTAGATGTGCTTCATGAAGGCGCGGAAGGGGGCGATGCCGGTGCCGATGCCGATCATGAGGAGGTTGCAGGTGTTGTCGCGCGGGGGCAGGAACTGGCGGCCGTAGGGACCGGTGATGGTGATGGTGTCGCCGGGCTTGCGGTCGCAGAGGAAGTTGGAGGCGACGCCGGGATATTTTTCGCCGCTGACTTCGTCGATGTAGAAGCAGCGCCGGACGCAGAGGGAGACTTCGGCGAGGTTCTTGTTTTCGCCGGAGCGGGAGCTGGCGATGGAGTAGAGGCGCATGTGGTGTTCGTTGCCGAACTCGTGGGGGCCGGGGACGAGGACGCCGATACTCTGGCCTTCGATGGGGCTGAAGGTGGCGTCGGGCACACCGATGACGATGTGGCGGACTTCGTCGGTGTCGGGCGGGGTGATGCGCTCCGATTTGACGACGGTGGCGGTGTAGGGGTTGCTTATGTCGTATTCGACCAGTTTCATGGGGGTTCCTCCTAGGTTTCGAGCACGGTAAGGGTTTTGCGGGGGGCGTTGCACGCCTCTTCGGTTCTGGGCATGCCGGCTGAAGCCGGTACTACAAACGGCGGGTGCCGCTTTGATTGTGTTTGTAGTCCCGCCTTCAGGCGGTCTTCTGTGCAACCAGTCGCACATGCGCAGACTTCCTGTTCGGCGGCGGAGCAGCGGCAGGCCATGCCGCAGCCGATACCTTCTTCGCGGGCGGGTCCGAACTGGGGGTGACGGAAGGCGAAGCGGCGGGCGAGGTGTTGCACGAGGACCCAGCCGGTGAAGAGGGCGAGGATGATGGCGCTGGCGAGGATGACGTTCTGGATCATGGCGATGCGTCAGCCTCCGAGTCCTGCGAAGCCCATGAAGGCGAGGGAGAGTAGTCCGGCGAGCATGAGGCTGAGGGCAGCGCCCATGCTGACGTCCGGGACGTCGGCGAGATCGAGTTTTTCGCGGAGCCCGGCCATGAGGAGGAGGGCGAGGGTGAAGCCGCCGCCGGCGCCGGCGCTGAAGGCGAGGCACTGCACGAAGCTGTAGTCGCGGAAGGTCTGAAAGAGGGCGAGGCCGAGGATGGCGCAGTTGGTGGTGATGAGGGGCAGGAAGATGCCGAGGGTGCGGAAGAGGGCGGGGCTGATCTTCTTGATGGCCATTTCCACCAGTTGCACGGCGGAGGCGATGACGGCGATGTAGCAGATGAGGCGCAGGAACTCGAGGTTGAAGCGGACGAGCAGGGCGTTGATGCCGTAGGCGCAGGTGGAGCTGACGAACATCACGAAGATGACGGCGAGGCCCATGTTCCAGGCGGTGCTGATTTTGCCGGAGACGCCGAGGAAGGGGCAGAGGCCGAGGAACATCGACAGGACGAAATTGTTGATGAGGAAGGCGTTGAGGAAGATGAAGGAGAGGGAATCAGGCTGCATGAGCGGCCTCCTTTTCGCGGCGCTCGCGGGCGCGGCGGACGGTGGAGAAGAGGACCAGCCAGAAGGCCAGGACGAAGAAGCCGCCGGGCGGCAGCACGAAGACGGACCAGGGCTGGAAACGTTCGCCGAAGAGCATGACGCCGAAGAAGGTGCCGCTGCCGAGGATCTCGCGCACGCCGCCGAGACAGAGCAGGGCGAAGGTGAAGCCGACGCCCATACCGAGGGCGTTGACGAGGGAGTTGAAGACGGGATGTTTGGAGGCATAGGCCTCGGCGCGGCCGAGGATGACGCAGTTGACGACGATGAGCTGAATGAAGGCGCCGAGCGCGTTGTAGAGGTCGAGGCTGATGGCCTGGATGGCGTAGTCGGTGATGGTGACGAAGGTGGCGATGATGATGATGTAGGAGGCGATGCGCACCTGCTTGGGGATGATGTTACGGAGCAGGGAGACGAGGAGGCCGGAGCAGACGAGCACGAAGGTGGTGGCGACGCCCATGGCGAGCGCGTTCATGGCGGTGTTGGTGACGGCCATGGCGGGGCAGAGGCCGAGCAGCATGACGAAGACGGGGTTCTCTTTCCAGAGACCCTGGGTGAAGGTTTCCCAGTTCATGGGGGCGGCGGGTCGTGCGGGCGGGGGCATTAGTTCGATCCTCCCGCGTGTTGGCGGATGAGCGGCAGCAGGCGCGTGGCGCTATCGCGGATGCCATTGCCGACGGCGACGGAGCTGATGGTGGCGCCGGAGATGCCGTCGATTTGCCAGGGCTCCGTCTTCTCGCCCTGCTTCACGGTCTCGACGGGATTGCGCAGGGCGGTGGCGTCGTCGGTGAGGCTGACATCGAGGGCGGTGAAGTTGGCGAGGAAGGCGGGGTCGACGCCGATGCGGTCGCCGAGGCCGGGGGTTTCGGTGCTTTCGAGGACGGTGAAGCCGATGACGATTTCGCGGTTCGGATCGTAGCCGAAAAGGACGCGGACGATATCCTGGTAACCGCGCGCGGCGCCTTCGATGGCATAGCCGATGAGGCGGCCGTCGTCGTCGAACCCGGCAAAGAGATTGGCGCGGGCGAGGTCTTCGTCGGGGAGGGGCAACATGCCGGAGGCGTCGATGAAGAAGTTGGAGCGGACGGTGGCGCCGGGCAGGACCTCGAAGACGGCGGCCTGCAAGGCTTCGCGGCGGTTGCGGGCGATGTGGGGTGCGGTGACTTCGTAGGCCATGACGACGAGCAGCCCGGAGAGCATGGCGATACCGCCGAGCGTGGCGATGAGCCGGAACGGGGAGGGCAAGGTGGGAATGGGTACGGAGTCGTTCATGAGGCGGCGGGTTTTGGTTTCGCTTCGCCGAAAATGCGGGGTTGGGTGACGCGGCTGATGAGCGGGGAGATCGCGTTGCCGAGGAGGATGGCGTACATGACGCCTTCGGGCAGACCGCCGAAGAGGCGGATGATGACGGTGACAAAGCCCATGAAGGCGCCGTAGATCCAGATGCCGAGCGGCGTGACGGGCGATGCCACCATATCGGTGGCCATGAAGACGGCGCCGAGCATGAGGCCGCCCGAGACGAGGGTGAACCAGGGGGTCGGGTAGGCGGTGGAATCGAGGAGGTAAAAGGCCCAAGAGGTCAAGAACGCGGTGCCGAGCATGCTGACGGGGATCTGCCAACTCATCATGCGGCGGACGACGAGATAGAGGCCGCAGAGGAGAATGAGCAGCGCGGAGGTTTCGCCGTAGGAGCCTGCCGTGGTGCCGATGAAGAGTTCCATGGCATCTGTCTGGATGCCCTGGAATTTCATGAGGGCGAGCGGGGTTGCTCCGGTGAAGCCGTCCGAGAGTTGCGCGGCCCAGTCGGCGATGGGTTCCGGTTTTAGGAAGGGCGGGGTGAGGGTGGTGGGGATGAAGGAGCTGAAGCGCCCAGCGACCATGGAGGGCGTCCAGGTGGTGATCGGCACGGTGAAGGCGGCCTGCGCGAAGGCGCGGCCGACCAGGGCGGGGTTCATGACGTTGTAGCCGAGCCCGCCGAAGAAGGACTTGCCGACTGCGACCGCGAAGATGGAGGCCACGGCGGCCATCCAGAGCGGGAAGCCGGGGGGCAGGCAGAGGGCGAGGAGAATGCCGGTGATGACAACGCTCCAATCGGAGAGGGTGCTCGGGCGTCCGGCGAGTTTGCAGCAGACCTGCTCGGTCGCCATACAGACAGCAACGCAGACGACGAGCAGAGCGATGGCGCTGAGCCCGAACTGCCAGATGGCGAAAGCGCAAACGGGCAGCAGGGCATAGACGACATGCCGCATGATCGTATCCACGCTCTGCGGCACGCGGATATGTGGCGAAGTGCGGAGTCGAATATGGGGGTTATGTTCGAGCATCGGGATCAGATCTTCTTTAAAAGCATGTCGCGGTTCATGGCCTTGGCAATGCGGAAATGCTGGACCAGCGGAATTTCCGCCGGGCAGACATAACTGCAGCAGCCGCACTCGAAGCAGTCGTTGAGATGGAAGGCGTCGGCCATGGTTTCGTACTGCCGCTTATGGGCCAGTTTGCCCAGCATGGCGGGGTTCAAATGCATGGGGCAGGCCTCGACGCAGCGCCCGCAACTGATGCAGGGATACTGCTGGCCTTCGGAGCGTTTCCGGATGTCGTGCTCGGTGAGGACAAGGACGCCGCCGCAGCCTTTGGTGATGGGCACATCGAGCGAGGCGACGGTGCCGCCCATCATCGGGCCGCCAAGAATCAGATGCTGGGCCGTGCCGGTGAAGCCGAGTTGTTCGAGAATGAAGCGGATCGGCGTGCCGATGGGCACCATGTAGTTGCCCGGCTTCACCACGCCGGGGCCGGTGACGGTGACAACCCGCTCGATGATGCCGCCGTGGACGGGAAGCAGTTCGCCGAGCTGGGCAACGGAGGCGACATTGAAGACGGCGAGTCCGACGGCGGAGGGATAGCTGCCGGTCGGGATGGCGCGGCCGGTCAGGGCCATGGCGAGCATTTTCTCGGCGCCTTGCGGATACTTGGTCGGCACCGCCTTTACGGTGATGGAGCCGTCGGTGGGCAGGGCGCGCCGGATGGCCGCGACGGCGTCGAGTTTGTTGTCCTCGGTGCCGATGATGGCGCGGGGCACGTTCATGGCGCGCATGATGATCTGCGTGCCCATGATGAGGTCCGGCGCGTTTTCGACCATGAGGCGGTGGTCGGTGGTGAGGAAGGGTTCACACTCGCAGCCGTTGATGAGGAGGGTGTCAACCTTGTGGTCGGGTGGGGGCTTGAGTTTGACGTGGGTCGGGAACGCGGCGCCGCCGAGGCCTACGAGGCCGGTGTCTTGCACGGCCTGGATAATCTCGTCGGTGGTCATGCTTTCCACGTCGCGCGGCGCACCGTAGAGGACCTGCTGGCTTTCGCCGGCGTGCACTTTGATGACGATGGCGGGTGTGCGGGGGCCTTTGGCGGTCGGCATGAGCGAGATGCTCTTGACGACGCCGGTGGCCGGGGCGTGTTGGGGCACGGACATGAATCCGTCGGCTTTGGCGATCGGTTCGCCGCGCACGACTTCCTGGCCCGGATGCACGGTGGCGATGGAGGGTTTGCCGGCGTGCTGCGAGAGGTGCACGATGAGTTCCGGCGCGAAGGCAAGCCGGGTGATGGGCTTGCTCGCG
>SLOV01000179.1 GCA_007132345.1 Kiritimatiellia bacterium | reverse complement strand
GCGTACCGAGAGCGCCTGAAGAGAAAGCGCCGATTCACTCTGCGTGTCTGCGTGCATACCAGGTCCAGGTCCGTTGCTCTTCGGTAACAGGATCGTTCGTCTTCGTGGCTGCGGAGATCGTCCAGCAGGCAGCGCAGGTCACGAGGAGATTTGCGACAGCATAATAGTGAAGAGCCAGGCCATCGAGCCCGAAGCTGATCGCCAAGGAGGCGAGCGTCCCGATGATGCCGCCGATCCAGGCCCCGCGCGCGTTACAGCTTCGGCTGAACATGCCGAGTAGCAGGAGCGCGAGCAGCGGCGAGCCCATGCCATTGATCACGCGGTTCACGACGGAGAAGAGGTCGCCCGTGCGGCCTACGACGTAAGCGAGCAAGATTGTGACGACAGTGAGGAGAAAGACAAAACGGCGATAACGACTTTCCTGTCGCCAGTCTACTGCCGCTTCGGGCGGCTGCTTTTCGAAGTCCGTCATCCACGACGCCATGCAGGCGTTCAAGCCCGAGTCGATGCTGGACATGGTGGCGGCGAGGAGCCCGGCAGCGAGGATACCGGTAAGGCCAAAGGGCAGCGTCTTGGCAAACGCGCCAAAGCGCGCCATGGCCGGCGCGGGGGAGCCGGCGGATGCCGCGGCAATGGCAAGACCCAGAAACACGAGCAGCAAGAGCGCGGTCAGCGCGGCGAAGACGTTCCACCAGAAACCGCGCACCGCCGCGCCCAGGCTGCGGGCGGTGAAGTAGCGTTGCACGACCATCTGGTCCGCTCCATATCGCGTGAGGAAGGCCACGAAGGTGCCGATGAGGGCGCTCCACAAGGTGATGCGCACAGTGGGCCGCCAGGAGAGGAACTCTGGATCGAACGGCAGAAAGGGACGCAACTGTCCTCCTACCCTTGCTTGTGCCCAGACACCGGTCCAACCCTGCTCCTGCGTCGCGCCTGCCACCCAGAGCGCGCCACCGATGCCGACCAGGAGAACGACGAACTGAATGACATCGGTCCACATGACGGTACGAATGCCGCCCATGGCGGTATAAAGCGCCGCGACGCCACCTGCCGCGAGAATGAGGAGGTGGAACGAAATGCCGGTGATGGCCCCGAGCATGCGGGCGGAGGCGTAGAGGGCCGTCGCCATCCAGAAGAGGCGCCAGAGAATAAACAGCCCTGCGCCCAGCAGGCGAGTTCGCCGGTCAAAGCGAACTTCGAGGTAGGCATAAAGGCTCGTGAGCTTCATGCCGTGGAAGAAAGGAATAAAGACGCGGGTGATCGGGATGGCGACCAGCACGAAGACCGGCAGGGAGGCGAGAACATAAAGGCCGTACTCCATGACCTCGGTCGGGAAGGCCACGAAGTTCACGGCGCTGAAGAGGGTGATCATCACCGATAGCCCGATGGGGAACCAGCCCATGGCGCGCCCGGCGAGAAAGACATCCGTGGTGTGCCGGCGACGGTGCAGCCAATAGCTGAAACCGGCGATGCCGAGCAGGTAGGCCAGGAATAGAGTGAGGTCGAGGGGAGTCATCTGGTTCAAGCGGGGAAGGATGGGAGAGAGTGAACCCGTGCTGCAGTGCCGAAAAGCCGAATCTCGGCAGTTCTCATTTTGATTGTGCTTCGCGCGGATCTGTCATCCCGAGCTTGTCGAAGTGGAGTATGGGCCAACCCCCAAGAGAAAGCGGCGTCGAGCCGCCGCAGTCCAAAGCGGCTGCGCCGCGGAAGCAGAACGTAACTGCGCTGTTCGACGCCGCTCTTCAAGCGCTTAGCGTAGATACGTTTTGCGCGGTTTGTAGTGCGTATGCAGGAGCTTCTCGGCCTTCTCGCCGAGCGGCTCGCCGAGATACTCGCTGTAGAGCAGCTTGATCGTCGGATTCTCATGCGAGAAACGGAGCGCGCGGTCCTGGTCGTCCTGGTAAAGTCCCTCCATGCGCTTGCGCCGCACCTCCTGGCTGATGCCGTACGGCTGGCCGCCGCCGCCGATACAGCCGCCGGGACAGGCCATGACCTCGATGAAATGGTAAGGCGTCTCTTCGCCCCGCTCGCGGGCGGTGCGCACTTTGTCGAGTACCGCGTCGACATTGGCCATGCCGTGCGCCACGGCGACCCGGACCTTGGTTCCCTTGATATCGATCTCGGCCTCCTTGACGCCGTCCAGTCCGCGGACCGGTTGAATTTCGATGCCCTCTTTCGGGAGATTCTCGCCGGTCACGTAGTAATAGCCGGTTCGCAGCGCCGCTTCCATCACTCCGCCGGTGGCGCCGAAGAGCGTGCCGGCGCCGGTATACGCACCGAGCAGCGAGTCGGCCTCCTCGTCAGGCATGTCGCGGAAAACGAGCCCGGACTGCTTGATCATGCGGGCGAGTTCGCGCGTGGTGAGCGTGACGTCGACATCCTGGTAGCCGGACGCGAACATCTCGTCGGCCCGTTCCAACTCGTATTTCTTGGCCGTGCAGGGCATGATGGAGACTTGGTAATGCTTCGCGGGGTCAATCCCCATCTTCTCCGAGTAGAAGGTCTTGGCGACGACGCCGAGCATCTGTTGCGGACTCTTCGCGGTCGAGAAGTTGGGAATGAAGTCCTGGTGGTTTTTCTCCATGTAATCGGTCCAGGCCGGACAACAGGAGGTGATGAGCGGGAGCTGGCCCTTGCCGTGGGCGAAGCGCTGCACGAATTCGCTGGCCTCTTCCACGATGGTCAGGTCGGCCGAGAAGTTGGTGTCGAAAACGGCGCGGAAACCGAGGCGGCGCAGCACGGCGTAGATCTTGCGCGTGAGATTGGTGCCGGCCGGATAGCCGAACTCTTCGCCCAGCGCCACGCGCACGCTCGGGGCGATCTGTACGGTGCAATATTTGTCAGGATCGCGCAGGGCCTCCCAGACGGTCGCCGTCTCGTCATTCTCGATGATGGCGCCGGTCGGGCAATGGGCCGCGCACTGACCGCATTTGATGCAGGGGGACTGGGCCAGGGAGATATCGCCGGCGGGCGCCATGCGGGTGTTGATGCCGCGGTTCAGGAACGACATGGCCCAGACGTTCTGCACGTCCTGGCAGACCTGCACGCAGCGACCACAATTGATGCACTTGGCGAAGTCGATGATGATGGACCCGTTCGAGTGGTCCGGGGGCACATCGCGGATATGCTTTGGCATGCGGTCGTCCCGCACCTGGAACTCGCCCACCATCGTTTGCAGCTCACAGTTGCCATTGCGTCCGCAGGTGAGGCAGGCGTTGGGATGGGTGGAGACGATCAGCTCCAGCGTCGTGCGGCGGATACGGGTCAATTCGCCGTCGTGTGTGGTGATCTTCATGCCGTCCTGCAAGGCCGTGGCGCAGGCGCGTGGCATTCTGCCTTCCCCTGCGATCTTCACGATGCACAGGCCGCAGGCGGCGGTGGGGAGCAGGTCGGGATGCTTGCAGAGCGCCGGAATCCGGATGCCTGCCTGACGGGCCGCATCGAGAATGCTGGTGCCTTCCGGCGCCTCGACCGGCATGCCGTTAATTGTAGCCCGCACCATGGTCAGTTGATCCATCATCGTTACACCCTTTCCCACTGAGTAATCGCTTCCCGCTTCTGGTTCGCCGAGGTGGCCCTGCGTTTATCGACCAGGTCGAGGTATTCCTCTTCGAAATATTGCAGGGTCGAGAGCACCGGATTCGGTGCCGTCTGCCCCAACCCGCAGAGCGAAGCTGTCTTCATGCAGTGGCAGATATCGCGGATCGTCCCAAGGTCGTCCGGGTCTCCGTTCCCGGCATGAATCTTTTCGAGCAGCTTCAACATCTGGAAGCCACCGATCCGACACGGAGCGCATTTGCCACACGACTCCTCGACGCAGAACCCGAGATAGAACTTGGCCACGTCCACCATCGAGTCGCTCTCGTCCATGACCAGCATGCCGCCGGAACCCATGATGGAGCCTAGCGCCTGCAAGCTTTCGTAGGTCACCGGGGTATCCAGCTTATCGAGGGGAATCACCCCGCCGGAGGGGCCGCCGGTCTGCACGGCCTTGATCCGCGCGCCGTGGTCTGCGCCCCCGCAGACATCTTCGATCACGGTGCGAATGGGAATCCCCATTGGAACTTCGACCAACTGTGGATTCTGGACCTTGCCCGTCACGGCGAAGACCTTCGTGCCGCGCGATTTTTCCGTGCCAAAGCCCGCGTACCATTCGCCGCCTTCATCGAGGATCACAGAGACCGCGGCCAGTGTCTCGACATTGTTGATGGAGGTCGGCTTGCCCCACAACCCTTTCACCGACGGATAGGGCGGGCGCGGCTCGGGGCTGCCGCGACGGCCTTCGATGGAGGCGATCAGCGCCGTCTCTTCGCCACAGACGAATGCGCCCGCTCCGAGGCGCACCTGGGCATCGAACGAAAAATCGCTGCCGAGAATATTGCGCCCCAGCAGCCCGGCCGCGCGGCACTGGTCGATGGCGCGCTGAATGCGCTCCACGGCAAGCGGGTACTCCGCGCGGATGTAGAAGAAGCCGGTTTCGGCGCCGATCGCATACGCGGAAATCATCAGGCCTTCGAGCACCGCGTGTGGATCGCCCTCCAGCACGCTGCGATCCATGAACGCGCCCGGATCGCCTTCGTCGCCGTTGCAGATCACGATCTTGCGGTCGGCGACCGGGTCACGGGTCAGCTTCCACTTCAGCCAGGTGGGGAACCCGGCGCCGCCGCGGCCGCGCAGCCCGCTCACCTTCATCTCTTCAATGACCTGTTCCGGGGTCATCTCCGTCAGGGCGCGCTTCAACCCGCGATATCCGCCCGCCTGCAAATAGGACTGGAGTTCGTCCGGATCGATCAGGCCGCAGTTCCGCAACACAATCCGCTGCTGCGGGTCACCCGCGGTCTCCAGGAGATCCGTCAACACCTGACCCCCTTGCAGGGTTTCCTCGATCATGCGCCGGATGTCGGGGCCGCTGACGTTTGTGTAGGTGACCCGGGAGGGCAGCAACTGCACACAGACGCCCTTCTGGTAGAGCCCCATATCCTTTGCGCGGTAGACCCTGACCTTTGCTTGTTGATGATGAACGCCCAGCTCCTCCCGGATCAGATCCTGAAAGAACGCCGTTCGGTCCTGGTTTTTTCGGGGACTGGTGTCTTTGACCAGCATCGCCACCTGCGGCTGTCCGCCGAGATCTCGGCCCCGCTCGTGCGTGGCGATGACGCGGTCTTCCAGCAGATACCCGTCGCGGCAGTGCCGGACGATCAGGTCGCGCGCCGATTCCGCGTCCATGGCACCAAAGACCACGGTGGGGCGGTCGACGCCCCCCACCACAACGACCGGGTCCGCGTAGGAGAGGCCGAGGGAGCCGGTCTTGCGGATATCGATCTTCAACCCCAGATCGTCGCGGGCATCGATGAGTGCGTCATAGACCTGGCGGGCGCCGGCAGCGATGCCGCCGGTATCCATGCCGACCCGAATCCACATTTTCGCGGGCGCGGGCGCCTCCGCCCAGATCGCGTCGAGATCGCTGGTTGTCAGCCGCTTCGTTTCCATGTCACTTGCCCCGCTTTTCTTTGAGAATCCCGGCCATATCGTTCGGGCAAAGCCGTCCGTGCGTTTCGCCATCGACCACCACCGCCGGGGCCATTCCACAACACCCGATGCACCGGACCGATTCCAGGTGAAACTCGCCGTCGCGCCCGCCGGTGGCTTTTAACTGGCGTTCCAGTTCGTTCTGCAGGTCCATGGCGCCTTTCAAGTAGCAGGCGGTGCCCATGCAGACTTGAATCGTATGGCGCCCCGGCGGCGTCAGCCGGAAGTAATGATAGAAAGTGATGACCTCATAGATGCGCGCCATGCTGATGCCGAGTTCCTTCGACAGCTCGCTGGCCACGCCGCGCGGGATATAGCCGAACTCGTTCTGAATCGCATGCAGGATCATGATCAGGTTCCCTTCCTGATCTTCCCATTCCTTCGCAAGCTCCCGCACCCTTCGGCGAATGCCTTCCACCCAGTCGAGAAGGTTCCCGAGTTCCGTGCCCATACTCATTTGCTACACCCTGCGCTTTCCATTTGGTGCGCGGCGGAGCCGCATGCAGCGCCGCGTGATTGTCGACACGATTGCGCTTGAGGAACAAACCTGCGGCACGCAACCGCGCGATTGAGGTGCGAGGATAGGCGAGGAAGGCGGCGCGGGTCAATCAACACCGCGCGGATATCAGCAATTCTCAGTATGGCCCTTGCCGCCTAAAGGCGGGACTACAAACGGGCGAAAAACCGGCGAAGAACCGTTCGTAGTACCGGCTTTAGCCGGCCCGAAGAACCCGTTCTGGGCCACACTGAGAATTGCCGCGCGGATATCTTCGAAGCTTCGAAGCGGGTATGCCTCTCCACCGACGCGGGCTCGTGTAACTCGCCCCTCCATTCGGTTTGTGGTCCTGGGGCCAAGTGTTCGGGCTCGTGTAACTCGCCCCTCCATTCGGTTCTTGGCCCTGGAGGGCGGAGTCACACGGACGTGAGTCCCCCCGTTGGTGGGACAACGTCCCTCCTCACGGGGGACGCCGCCGCAGCCTAGAAACGCGCCTCCCAGGCAAGCTGCACCGAGCGCCCCGGCTCGTTGTGCGGGCTGCCGCGCCAGGTGCTGAGATGATCCCGCCACGTGACGTCCGTGACGTTTAATACATCCAGTCGGATCTGGTGTGTCGCCGCGCCCCGCTCCAACAAATAGGCCAGCGAAGCGTCCAGGCGCCCCCAGCCGGGCGTCTCCTCCATGCCTTCCGGTACGCGGTCCTGGCGAGCCGCAGCGTTGAATCGCAACTGGGCCAGCCATGAAGCAACGGGCCGATAACGCAGGCTCAACGAGCCCGTCAACGGTGCGATATCCGGCAACGGCTCGTCCGCGCGCCGATCATCGCCGCGCACAACCGCCAACGTGGCCCGAAGCGCGAGTGGATCGAAGACCTGCCAATTCGCATGCGCTTCCACGCCCTGAATGCGGGCGCGGTCGATATTTGCATTGCGCAGCGTCTGGTCATCCACCACTTCCTCGCCAACACGGTTGCGCAGTGCATTCAGAAAACCGGTAAGCTCCGCCGACCAATCCGCATGTTTCCACTCCAGGCCCAGCTCCGCAAAACGCGATTCCTCGTCATCCAGATCGGGGTTGCCGAGTTTGACCCTTCCGTCGCCGAGCGCCAGGAATTGATAACGCTCTTCGATTGACGGCGCACGATAGCCAGCGGCGGTAACACCACGCACGGCCCATTCGTCGGCGAGGTTCCAGCGGAACCCGGCGTGCGCATTCCAGTTCCAGTCGTTGC
>SLOV01000018.1 GCA_007132345.1 Kiritimatiellia bacterium | reverse complement strand
GCCGCGTCGGGCACAATCGCCAGCACTTCGTCCAAGCCCATCATTCGAAGATTTTCGAAGATTTTGCCAGTTGGGGCGCACAAGATCAATCTACTATTTCCTTCTCGGCATACGTGGTGATGGCGAAAGATCGAGGCAATCCCCCGGCTATTCAAATAACGCAACTGAGCGCAGTTCAGCACAACATCCCCGCCCTCGCTCGGACACACATCGTCAAGAAGCTTGTCAAAAGCGCGAAACGAAAAGAGGTCGACCGCTCCCTGAAGGTTCACCCAAGTCGTATTCTTCTCCCTATTTATCGTCCAAGTCAGCGGCGTTGGCCGCGCTTTTGAAAAATATAATGGCGACACGCTCTTCCCCCATCGGCGGATGGCGCAGACCGGTACCTCGTCCCGTTTCTACGTTCAACCAGTATACCCGTCTTCCCCGAAGCTGTTCAACCTGTAAGACTTGACTTCGGCGGGTCCGTTCCGTATCGGCTACGGGGAGTTGCGTGGGTGGTACGAATCACGTGGGGGGCGCGGGCCGCGCGCTCCTGCCAAAGGTCTGATCGCGAAAGGGACGATGACGATGAAGCAGAAGAGAGCGTTCTTGCACATGCTGGCGGTGGTCACAATCGGGTTGTTAGCCGTCTCGGCGGCCGGTAGCCCCGATCCTGCGGAGTTCGAAAAGGTGCAACGCGCCATGAACGAGCGGATCGAAGAGCTCGAGGCCGAGTTGCAGACCTCGCGCCAGGCGTGGCAGGCGAGGGAGCATACTTACCAGGCGGAAGTTCAGCAGCTTCAACAGCGCTCACAACAACTCGAGGCTGCGCTTGAGGCCACGGAACAGCGCCCGGCAGACGCTCGCGACTGGGGCCAGGGTTGGAGTGTCCGTCGTGTGCCGACAGCGAATAATGCCGAAGAAGACACCACGCTGGAAGAGGCCAAAGAGAGCGAAACCGCCGTATGGAGCGAGCCGGAAGAAGTGGCCGGCGAGCCCCCATTCGAGATCATCGACCCCACGCATCTGGGCCGCCGCCGCATCAAGACACGCCGGGAGGCCAACCGTTGGCGGCCCGCCATGGAGTTCGGCATTCGCAACCTCACAGAGGCCCCGCTCCGCATCAGTGCCTGGGCGCATCAACCTGGGCGCATGGGTTGGAACCTCGACGAATTCGGCGTCACCCTCCTGTCGGTGCCCCCACTCGCAACCATCACGGAACAGATCATCGCACACGATCCGGGGACAGACCTGCATATCCTCATCGACGGCAAGACCTACACCTTTGAGGTAGAGTCCCGGTAACCCGCATGAAGTTTTGTACGCATTGCGCCGGACGGTTGCGGTTTGCGGTGCCGCCGGGCGACGATCGGCGCCGTGCCATCTGCTCGCAGTGCGGCATCATTCACTACAGCAACCCCAAGATTGTGGCCGGATGCCTGGCGCTGTGGGAGGATCGTATTCTCCTCTGTCGCCGGGCCATCGAGCCACGCCGCGGTTACTGGACTCTGCCCTGCGGGTACATGGAAGAGGGCGAAACCGTGGAGGCGGCGGCATGCCGTGAGACCCTGGAAGAGTCGCAGGCCGAGGTCTCGATTCGCCGCCTCTTTTCCATCGTCAGCCTGCCCGAGATCAGCCAGGTCTACCTCGTCTTCCTGGCCGATTTGCAGACGCCGCTCTTTGGGCCAACGCCGGAAAGCGAAGATGTCCGCCTGACCCGGCAGGAAGAAATTCCGTGGGACGCGCTTGCTTTTCCCGCGGTCGAAAGGGTTCTGCGCGCCTATTACAAGCATGGTGCGGGCGTGAACGAACTCCATATGAGCAGTTGCACCGGGCCGCCTGGCCGTTGAAGGGAGTAACAAGAATGCTGAAGAAGTGGATATGGCTGGCCTGTTTCGTGGCTTTTCAGGCCGCTGGCGAAAGCGAGCCGGGGAGCCTGACGGAGTTTCTGGCCGACTACTCGGATGTCATCCTGCATGCGGCCCCCGCACCGGAGGAAGCGGAGTCGGACGATGTGCGGATCGATTTCTGGAAGCGGATGCGCACGGAGGAGCGCGACACCGAAGCGGTGGAATATCTCAGGAATCGTGGCCTCTTCGAAGAAGTCGATGGGGGGCGCGTCTTCTTCCTGCGGTTGCTGACGGAGCAGGAAATGTCGGAAGTCCTGCAATTCAAAACGGAAATCAGAGACCCCTCGCTCAGGGAAGCGCTCAACACCCGTTTCTTCCGTTTTGCCCTCGTGCGCATGGTGGGAATCGATGCCGGCGGCCGGATCGATCCGGAGCCCCTGGGCTTAGCCGAGGAACCCGTCACTTCTGTCGAGACGCTGCGCGCACACGTCGTCGGGCATCTCGAGCGCCGGGCCGAGACCGTCGAGCCACTGCCGGAAGAAGAGTAGCGGCAGACGCCTAGAACAGGCTGGTGTAGGAGATGCCCAGATAGGGCGTGTCATCCAGCCGCACGCCGGGCTCCTCCCGCCGGAAGTGAATCTCCCGGTTGAACATGTAACCGATATCGACACTCCACCGCCCATACTCGCCGGCGTGCGCGTGGAACCCGGCATAAACCCGGTTCTCCTGGAAGCGGAGCCGGTCCCGGGCGTCATCCTTCTTGAGCTGATACTCGGGCCAGGGCAGAAATCTTGCACCGGCATGAATCCCGATCCCCGGCTGAAACTCCACCGTCAGCAGGCTTTCCGGATACATGAGGTCGATGCGGAAAGTCTCGCCCCCATAGGGCGCCCAGCGAAACCCCAGTCGCGGGTCCGCCGCGCGCTTGAAGCCGGGATAGATCGAGGCGCCGATCAGAAAAGAAAGCTCCTCATGCATGGCACGAACCACGGAAAGACCGAAAGGGAAACTCAGATCCTTGCCGCGCAGGTCCTGAAAATCGGAGTAAAGGCCGGGCGCCGCGTCGACGCGGAGGCCCCACCCGTAATCGAAACGATGCGTATACTCCACGAAGAGGGCCAGGCGATTCAGCGGATAGCCTGATGTGCTGCCATCGAACCCTTGCAGAATACGCGAGTCCGCATGCACCTCGATGTTGAAATCGCCCCCTTGAACCGTCTCGATAAAGGCAAGCCCTCCGATACCGTACAACTCGAAGACCCCCATATCCTTCCACCCTTCGGCGGAGTTCCCGGTCCGAAACGAGTAGCCCCCGCCGAGTTGCCACATCACTTCGGGCGGTTCATCGAGAATGCTGCAATAGTCGTAGAAGTCCCCCTGCGCGGCCGCCCCCTGAGGCCAGGCGAGAAAGGACACAAGCATCAAGGCCAGCAGATGCCGGGCCGTGAATCGAGGCTGATCGTGGGCTGTCATCAAAATCGTACTCCTGAATTGAAAAATGGAACGCATCCCTTGCCGATCCTCGGCAGGGTTTCAAAAGCGTTGCAGACTGCCAACCCCATCCGTGTCTGTCAACCCGACGCCTTGCCAATCGCCGTTCCCCCCGGCATGCTGCGCGGGATGAACTTGGATCACACACGAATGCCTGGCCGGCTTGCCCGCCGTTCCCCTTTTCTTTCGGAGCGTCCCCGCCCATGACCCCACGCTGGATCCGACTTCGCCGCCGTTTCGCTTTCCCCGTCCTTAAGCGCGAGATACGGGGGCTCTACCTCAAGCTCCGCAATAAACTCACAGGCCGCTATCTTCGCGCCTTTCACGTTCCCGCAAGGACCGACACGTCCCGCGGCACGGCCCTGATCTCTTTTTGGGTGGATGCGTTCCTCCTGCCGCCCGGTAAACCGATTCCCGTCGGGCACACCCACTTCTGGGAGTCGCGCCAGATCGCCTATACCTGGGCCGAGCTGGGCTTCGATACCGACATCATCCACTGGACCAACCGCAAATTCGTGCCCTCGAAGAAGTACGATGTCTTTGTCGACGTCCGCGTAAACATGGAGCGCCTGGCCCCACTCCTCGGCGACGACTGCCTCCGTATTCAGCACATCGAAACCGGCCATCACCGCTTCCACAACGCCGCCCAGCAGCAGCGCCTCGACGAGATCGAAAAGCGGCGCGGCGTCCGCCTGCGCCCCTTCAAGCTCATCGCCGAAAACCGCGCCATCGAAACCGCCCACTACGGCACCACCACCGGCAACGCCTTCACCATCGGCACCTACGCCCATGCCGGGCGCACCATCCATCGCGTCGGCATTTCCACGCCCTATCTCTTTCCCTCTCCGGAAAACAAAGACTTCGAAGCCTGCCGCCGCCGCTGGCTCTGGTTCGGCAGCAGTGGCCTCGTCCATAAAGGCCTCGATCTCGTCCTCGAAGCCTTCGTCGGCATGCCCGACCACGAACTCGTCGTCTGCGCCCCCGTCGATGGGGAGCGCGACTTCGAAAAAGAATACGAACAGGAACTCTATGGCACGCCCAACATCCGCATGATGGGCTGGATCGATAACGGCAGCCCCGCCTTCCAGGCCGTCATCGACTCCTGTGTCGGACTCTGCTATCCCTCCTGCTCCGAAGGCGGCGGCGGCAGCGTGATTGTCTGCCAGCACGCGGGGCTCATCCCGCTCATCACCTACGAAACCAGCGTCGACGTCCATGACTTCGGCGAACTCATGGACGATATCTCCATCGAAGGCATCCGCCGGCACGTCCGCGCCATGTCCGATCGGCCCGCCGAAGAACTGCGCGCCCTTGCCCTCAAGGCCTGGAACCACGCGCGCGAGCACCACTCGCGCGAGAAGTTCACGCAGGGCTACCGCACCGCCGCCGAAACGATCCTGCGCGACTGGGAGGCCCGCAAAGGCTGATGCAGCCGCTCGACGCGCTCTACCTCTCTCCGCACCTCGATGACGCCGCACTCTCCTGCGGCGGCCAGATCGCGGAAGCCACCCGCCAGGGCCGCCGTGTTCTGGTGGTGACCCTCTTCGCCGCCGACGAGCCTGAGGCCCCGCCCTCCGATCTGGCGCGCGCCTTGCACGCCGCCTTTGGCCTCGACCATGGCATCGTCGCCGCGCGCCGGGCCGAAGACGAAGCCGCCATGCGCGAACTCGGCTGCGACAGCGAGCGATGGACCGAAACCGAAGGCATCTATCGCCTCGACCCACAAAGCGGCGCACCCCTCTACCCGACTCTCGAAGCCCTCTTCGGCAGCCCCGTCCCGGCCGATGATCCCCTGGTTGAAACCCTCCACCGCCGCCTCGCCGACCTGCCGCCCGCCGCGCGTGTCGTCGCTCCGCTCGGTGTGGGAGGACATGTAGACCATGCCATTGTGCGCCGCGCCGCCGAACGCCAGTTCGGCCCCGCCACGCTCTGCTATTACGAGGATTACCCCTACGTCCAGCGCCCCCTCGCGCTCTGGGGCGTACTGCGCTGGCGCCGGGGCTGGCGATCCGCCGTCGAGCCCTTCGGCGCCATGGCTCTCGAGGCCAAACTCGAAGCCATCGCAAGTTATGACTCGCAGGTGAAACCCCTTTTCGGCGATCATGCACGGCTTCGTCGCAAGGTCATGATGCACCGGCGCCGCCTTGGCGGCGAACGACTCTGGCGCCGCGCCGCAACAAGCCGCAAAGAGCGCAAGCAAGCTTAAAGGAGACAATCGAATGGCATCGCAGCACTATCTCATCACCGGAGGCGCCGGTTTCATCGGCTCCCATCTTGCCCGCAATCTCCTTGCCGACGGTCATAGCGTCACCGTCATCGACGACCTCTCCACCGGCTGTTTCGAAAACATCGAGCCCTTCGTGGGGCAGCCCGGCTTCCGGTTCGTCATCGACACCATCACCAACGAGACCGTGCTCGACCGCCTCGCCAGCGAGTCGCAGGTGGTCGTCCATCTCGCCGCGGCCGTCGGCGTGCAGCTCATCGTCGAGCAGCCGGTCCACACCATCGAGACCAACGTCATGGGCACCGAAGAAGTGCTGAAGGTCGCCCGCCGCTATCGCGCCAAGGTGCTGCTCGCCAGCACCTCCGAGGTTTATGGGAAGGGCTCCAAAATCCCTTTTTCCGAAGACGACGATGTGCTCCTGGGGCCAACCGTCAAGACGCGCTGGAGCTATGCGGTCAGCAAGATGGTCGACGAATGTCTCGGCCTTGCCTACTTCCGCGAGCATGGCCAGCCGGTCATGATCGTGCGCCTCTTCAACACCGTTGGCGCCGGCCAGACTGGCCGCTATGGCATGGTCGTACCCCGCTTCGTACGCCAGGCGCTGGCTGGCGAGGACCTCGCGGTTTATGGCGATGGCACTCAGCAGCGCTGCTTCTGCGACGTGCGCGACACCGTGCGCGCCTTGCAGCAACTCACCGAAAAGGACGAAGCGGTCGGTGAGGTCATCAACATCGGGGGCGGCGAAGAGATTTCGATTTTACAACTTGCCGAGCGCATCATTGCGCGCAGCGGTTCATCCTCGAAGGTTCGGATGGTGCCGTACAGCGAGGCCTATGCGCCCGGCTTCGAAGACATGCAGCGTCGTGTTCCCGACACCGCCAAGATTCAGCGTCTCATCGGCTGGACCCCGCGCCATGCCCTCGACGAGATCATCGACTCCGTCATCGCCCACGAACGTGCCGCGAGCCGGTAACGCACCGCGCTGGAAGAAAAGTTCCATTGAGTGGAACTCAAGTTCCATTCAATGGAACCCGGATTCCACACGATGGAAGAAAAGTTCCGGAAGCCGATGACCCGCGAAAGGCACGAAAAGGAATCGATCATGCCCAGACCCATTTCATGCGAAAGAATGTAGGGCGGAGTTACGCGACGGCTTGAATCATCAGACGGCAAAAGGAAGCCGCCCCCCAGCAAGGGTCAGGTGGGTCAGGTAGGAAAGGTTGCTGGAGGGCGGCATTTGGTGTGTGGGTAAACGGGTGATAAATCGCCGCAGCGTTTGTTGATGCGTTGCCTGCGTGCTTGTCTTCATGCTGCCCACCATCGCTCCCTCGCATGAGCGCATCGTGAGTGAGGGATGAGAAGTTGTAGAGAGAGGCGATTCTCGCTTTCAAGAGGAGAACACTCTACAACCCCATTCTGGCCGGCGGGGCGGAAGTGCTTTTGGCCACATCCAACATCCTGGGACGCCCCACCAACAGCCCTGGGTTTTGGACCGTTCTGGACAAAGCTCCCTCCAGAGGGAGTCCAGGCACGAAAAGGGTCGGGCCGAAGGAATAGCGGTCAGACGCTGCTCAGGGCGGCTTCTGGGGTGACAGGGACGGCGGTGGCGGTCACCTGCTCGTAGATGCGCTTGTGGTCGTGAATGCCGGCCAGACGGAAGCGGCCACGGGTATGCACGGTCGTGGCGTAGTCTTCGCCGGTGACGGGGAGGCGATGCTCGTAGAAGCGCTCGTATTCGGGGACGGTGAGTTCGATGCGGTCGTCGAGCATACGACGATGTTCGTCGATGCGTAGCTGGTTCCGATAGTCTTTGAGCACGACGCCGCTGAAATAGGAGGCCATGCAGCCGGAGCCGTAGCTGAAGAGACCAATGCGCTGACCGGACAGATCGGCGGGGTCGGTTTCGAGCAGGGAGGTGAGGCCGACGTAAAGAGAGGCGGTGTAACTGTTGCCGGTGACCTGATTGTAGCGGAGGGAGGGGCGGAGATGGGTTTCGAGGTCGGCTTCGGTCAAGTCGCCCTGGCCCGTGATGCGTGCGAGGTGGCGGTGCGCCTTTTCGGCCATGCGGGTGAAGGGGAGATGATAGCAGAAGCGGGTGAAGTCCGCGAAGGCGCGGCCCGAATCGGCGTGATAGCCCTTCCAGCTTTCGCTGAGGGCTTTGAGGTAGATTTTGATGGAGTATTTGCCGTCAACGAGCGCTTCGTCCATGTAGTTGGGGCGCCAGAAGTCCATGACGTCTTCGGTGTAGGAACCGCTTTCGGGGTCGAAGCTGAGCAGCTTCGGTGTGGCGGATACGAGGATGGCCATGGCGCCCGCGCCCTGAGTGGGCTCGCCGGGCGTGCCGAGTCCGTAGCGGGCGACGTCGGAGGCGACAATCAGGACACGCCGGTCGGGGCGCAGGGTAACGAGGGCCTGCGCCATCTGCAGGGCGGCGGTGCTGCCGCAGCAGGCCTGCTTGATTTCGAAGGCCTTACAGGTGGTGGGCAGGCCAATGAGCTGGTGCACGTAAATGGCGGCAGCTTTGGATTGGTCGATGCCGGATTCGGTGGCGAAGATGATGGAGTCGAGGGAGGCGGTATCGACGCCATCCAGGGCCCGAACGGCGGCATTGGCGGCCATGGTGACGACGTCTTCGTCGGGCGGCGGCACGGACATGCGATGCTGGCCGAGGCCTTCCACGAATTTTCGAGGGTCTTGGCGGCGGTGCCGGGCCAGTTCTTCCAGCCCGAGCGAGAAGCCGGGGGTGTAGAAGGCCAGAGATTCAATTCCTGCATTCATCTTCATGCCGATACTCCGGATGATCCTTTGCGTTGTAAAGAGAGTTTTTTCCAGTGCTAAAAGCCTTACATCATGGGCTGTTGGTTGTGCCGCGCAGCAGCTCGCCGAGGGCGAGACACTCGATGCCGAAGGGGATGTAGCCCGCGAAGCCGAGCAGGGGCATTTCGAAGAGCTGGAAGCGGTGGACGTAGGGCACGCTGTAGATCCATTTGGCGAGGCTGTGGATGTTCCACATTTCCCAGAAAAAGCCGCAGATCAGGCAGCCGACGGCGGCGGCGACCATGCTGGACCAGTCGCCACGGGCGGGGGCGTCGAGGAGGCTGGGCGCGCCGGTGAGGAGCTGGACGGCGAGTAGAAGCAGGAGCGGCGCGATCCAGACGAGGGGGAACAGGACGCTCGGCCAGACCCCGAGGCCGGCGAGCGCGAAGCCGGCCACCAGGAGCAGGCCGATGCCGAACGGGCGGGAGGCGGCGAGACGGAAAGGGCGCGACTGGCCGGTGGCCTGCCGGTAGACGGGATAGGTGAGCAGCCATTCCTGCGTACCGAGCACGGCGGGCAGTACAGTGGCGAAGGGAAAGGTGGCGAACCAGAAGTATTGCCATGCAGAGAGGTCGGCGATACCGACGTAGTACCAGTTCTGGACGAAGCGGTTGAGATATTCGAAGAACCACCAAAAGCCGGCGCTGAAGGGGAAGAGCGCGGCGAAGTAGAGGGGGCGGTGCAACATCATGCAGCGTCCGCTCCGTTGCCAGGCAAGGGCGTTGACGGTGACAATGTAGGCGAGCCAGAGCGGCGTGAAAGTGTGGCGCTGGAAAGGGGCGAACCAGGGGAAGCGGGTCCAGGCCAGCAGCCAGCATAGTGCGCCCGCGCCAACAGCGCACCAGCCCCACCAGGGAAAGGGGCGCCGCGCATCATGTTCGGGAGGTGACGTGGCGCGCGCGGAACGGGCGCGAATCAACCGCGAGGCGACCGGCAGCACCACCGCCGCGATGCCTGCGGCCATGAGGATGAAGACGGTCCACGAGAATGGGGCGTGGACCACATGCCGAGTCAATGGGGGGAACTCGAGATAGTCCGGGACGCTGAGCGATGGAGCGAGCCAGACACCGAGGAGGGGCAGGGCCATCATCATGGGCCCCGAAAGGGCAAGAAACTGGAGCATGGGCTTCATCGATAATCGGTCGTGCCGCGAAGTACGCGGCGTTGCGTTCAGATGCCGCCGATACCTGACGGCATCTGGAAGGAAGTCAGCGGCTGGGCATCGACCGACAGGGATTCGGCGGCATGCCGCAGCACGGACTCAAGGTTGTGGAGGTAACGCACGAAGGCGACGCGGCCGGCGGCGGTCAGAAAGAGTGTCGTTTGTGGGCGCGCGCCGTGTGTCTTGTGCTTGCTGATGCGCACGGCGCCCGCTTCTTCCAGCGCTTTGAGGTGGCGGCTGAGGTTGCCGTCCGTGAGGCCGCACTGCTCCTTGAGTTCGTTGAAGGTGAGGCCTTCGGTTGCGCCGCCCAGCGCCGACATGATGGCGAGGCGGTTGGGTTCGTGGAAAACACGTTCGAGCGATTGGCAGGGATTATTCTTGTTCATCGTTCTGTTCCTCGAAATCGCCGGCGGGCACGCGTTCGGGCATGTAGCGGGCGCCGTCGTAGTGCAGGACAAGGCCGCCGATCCATTCGCCGGCGAAGAAGGCGATACCCATCGGCCAGGGGTTCGTGAAAGAGACATGCGGGGCAAGCAGGCAGACAGCGCCCGCCGCGAAGTAGAAGAGGCCGACACCCCAGATGAGCTTGGGCAATACCATGCGCGTGGCCATGTTGGTGAGGCCGAAGAGGCACATCCAGATGCCGAAAAGAAACTGGTACTCGCGGTTCAGGATCATGACCGCGGTGAGCAGCCCGCCGAGGAGAATGGGCGGGATGACGTCGATGACGGGACGAACGCTGCGCACTTCGCGGCGTCCACCATGATCGCTGGCGAACCAGCAGGCGAGTGCCACGGCGTTGAAGAAGAAGGCGACGATGAAGACCGCGCCCCAGCCAAGGATATGGGCGAGGTTCGTGCTCGGGTAGAAGTCCATGGACATGACGGCAGCGGCGAGGAGGGCGATGGTGCCGGAGGTCATGCGGGCGCGCCCGGAAAAGCCGCGGAAGCGCTGACGTTCCAGCACGGCGCGCTGGAGTTCGCGGACGTGGGCGAGGGCTTCGGTGACGTGGTTCGGGCTCATGGTCGTGAGGACGTGATTTATGGGGAAGGTATAGGAGGCGGAGTTGCTTTGCAATGCAAAGTTTTGGAGGCGGGAGCGGGTTTGGGGTTTCGGGTGTCGGGGGGGGCAGTGTTCAGTGTTCCCTCCTTCGCCAAAGGCTTCCACCTTCGTCGCGGCGACTACGGTGGACAGGTCGGAGGGCAGGCGGTGTTCAGGGGGGCCTGAATAGATTCACGGGACGGAGCGGACGCGCTTCCGCGTCCGGTGCAGAGCCTGAGCGGCCGTGCGTTCTCGCTGCACCCGCGCTGTGGCGTGGTCTATCGCACGATCAGGCCTTCGCGGCGGAGCCGCTCAATCTCCTCGAGAGAAAGGTTTGTTCCTGAGTCTGGGTCAGCCCCGTCGGACTGCCAGTAGGCATCCGAGAGCATAGTCGCCTGGTGGTCGCTGATCTGCTGGAGCCCACCCGCCATGTGCATCTCCTGCAATACAGTATTTCTATCGAGCGCAGGGGTGGCAGGGGGCGACTCGGAGAGCGCGGCACGGGAGCGGGGACGGGGTTCGCTGGGGTCAATAAAGGGGCTGACGGCGTTCGAGTCGAAAACAGCCCGCTTCCTGAAGTCTTTGTTGTCTGTGCCGAAGCGCGCGACGCGGGTAGCTCGGGGTGCGGCGGTGTTGCGAGCGGCCTCGGCCACTTCCTCGGGCTGCGGCGGACTGCTGAGTCGAACAGCATTTCGCGCCAGATCAAAGGCCGCGATGCAGGCGACCAGTGCGGCGACCCAGATGGCGACCTGCAGGGCACGATTGCCAGGCTCGGGCGCGGGAGGTTCAGGGGGGAGAATACGAGTTTCAGAGCACGGGGCCATCGGACCATCCTACAAAAGCGATTCGGTTGGAGAGTTCGGGATAGTAAGGTGGGGCGGAGGTGCGGAAGCGTCTGTCGAACTGGTAGTTCTTGTCGAAGCCGGAGACGCTGCCCCAGTTGTTGAAGGTGCCCACCGGGCCGCGGACATCCTGCACCAGGCTTCCGAAAATCATCAGGGTTCCTCGCGGAGGGCCCGACTGGAAGTTGAGGACGCCAAAGCTGCCTTCGCTGCCCGCCTTGCGGCCTGTCGCCATGATGGCCCCGAAGATTTCGAGATTGTTGGGGGCATCTTGCGTCACCCACACATTATCCCGGCTGATGAGGCCAAGGGCGTCTTGCGAGAAGATGCCCGCTTCTGGATCGTCATCGCGGGGATCCTGAGCGTAACGGAGGTGGTTGTTGATGCGAATGTCGCCGTCGCTGGCGATGGTCATGCGCCCATCGAGCGTGCCCCCATCAATTTCGACGATTCCGGGGCGCGTGGACCAGTGTCCGGAGGTGGCATCGGCGACATAGATGAGCTGGTTGGGTTGCAGGTTGACCCGCCGGTTGTTCCAGCCTCTGCGGGCATTGGTGATTCGCACCCGCTGGCCTTCGATGCGGATGCGCGTGTTGCCTTCGAGCAGCAGTCCTGAATGGGATGTCTGGGCGCGAGAGCGGAGACCGTGGAAGTTGACGTCGGCCAGGGTGCCGTTGGTGACCCCACGCTCGAAGCCTTCGTGGAACGTGGTATGGCTGAGGCTGCCGCCGTAGTTTGGCGCGAGGGAGGTGACGCGGTTGCTGAAGACGGGGCCGCCGAGGGTTTCATTGCTCCAGAACCACATTTGGCTGTCGGCATGCACCAGGCCGTCGAAAACTTCGCCGGGGATAAAGTAGATAACGCCGTTCTGTCGCGTCCACATCGAGAAATTGGCGTAGGTGGGGAAGTAGGCGCGCTCGATATCGATGCGGCGCGAGACGCCGTTCACCGTGCCGGTGGCATGGATGGAGAATTGTTTCCAGCCCGGCAGTTGTTGGATGCGGTATCCGAAGGTGCCGTCGCCTTCAGTGCCGCTGCCATGCAGGGTTGATCCGGTGATGAAGCCATCCTGTTCGACCAGCAACTGGGCGGCTTCGGCAAGAGCGGCTTCGGCGGCGTATAGCGCCTGTTCGAGACGGAGCTGGGCGACGGCCACAAGGCGGTGGCTGAGCGCGGCGCGCAGAATACCCGCGGCCAGCGCCGTGAGGATGGCGATAAAGATGACGGTCAGCGCCAACGCCGATCCGGCTTTGCTGTTCGTTTTGTAGGCGGGGTTTTGATGAGGATTCGTTTGCATGATCTCAACTCGATTGGTTTCTGAAGCGCACGAAGCTCTCCAGGGTGGTGGTGGTGACGAAACTGCGCCCGATATCTGTGACGGTGAGCTGAATCTGCAGACCGGCTGGGGTCACGCTGACGCTGCATTGTTCGACCTGTTCCGCCAGGATATCGCCGTCCTGGTTGGTCAAGATACCGGCCGGTGCGTTGTAGCCCACCCAGCGGATGCCATCGCTGAAGATGACCTGCCAGGACCCATCGTCATCAAGATCCTCAAGCAATTCGACCTCGCCCCGTTCTTCGGCCCGGAGACTCGGCCCACCCATGCCATAGACGAGGCGCCCGATGCCGGTGCTCGCAGCGCCGGAGGATTGAATGGTGAGCGTTGTGATGAGCCAACCGTTCTGGTTCAGCAGGAAGGACGCGAAGACACCCATCGCCACAATGCCGGAGATGGCAAGGCCCAAGACCAGTTCGATGAGGCTGAAGCCCTGACGCGATTTGTTTTGTATGGCGATGTTCATGGCGGGTTCGACCTCTTTCTTCACTGCATGGAATCGACAACGCGGGTGCCCATTTCGACCCAGGACTGACCGCCGGTGAGGAGGTTCTGATAGGGAATACGCACTTGGACCCGCTTGCGGAGGTTACCGACAGACGAAACGACATAAATGGATCCCTCCACCTGATTCGGCAGGAGGTGGGTGCCGAATTCCAGGGAGGCGTTATTATAGGTGTTTACGGTGAGCTGCTCCAACTGCTGCCGGGCGGTGTGCGTGGCCGCGAGCATGTTGCTGGTGGTACCTGCGGTCCGGACGGCCATGCTAACGGTTGTGGTCACCGCACCAAGCCCCATGGCCAGAAGCGCGGTGGCGAGCACGGCTTCCACCAGGGAATAGCCCGCACGGGAATGCGCCTTGTTCGATCGCATGGAATCGCCCCGGCTTCGGATGGGTGTGCAAGCGCCAAGGTGACGAATTGCACATTGTAACCAATTGATTTTCAAGGTCATAAGGAGGCTCCTGATAGGCGAAACTCTTCATAGCATGGCTTGGGCCAACGGACCGGCTCTCGGCCGTATGGGGCAAAGGGTGCACGGAATAGCGGGCAAGCCAGTTGAGAGTCGATAATCAAGAGGCGGAAATTATTCGCAAAATTGCAATACTGCACGCCCGCTGCTTGTTCGATGTCGCTGCCCGGGGTGCCAATGGGACGAAACCGACAAACGATACAGCCGGACGCGGGCGGAGACTGCCCATCCTGGATCAGCGTATGATAGCTCCTTCCCGACGTAGTTCGTCGAGGGTTTCCGCTGACGGACGCTGCTCGCTGGCGAGATGGCCGGGGCCTTCGATGGGATGCGAAAGAGCCATGAACTGCTGGGCGGCCAGGTCGCGGAGAGCCCCCGAAAGCCCCATTTCTGCTAGAATGCTGGTGTCATCGGGCGGCGCTGAACCGGGGCGTGACTCGTCGGTTGAAAAGGTTTGGGCGGTGGAAGGGCGCGTGTGTGCGGCTATTTCGGCCAGAAAATGATCGGAGGGGCGGTCTCTTCGAGGGGCCACGGCTTGCCGGGTGGTCTGCATGCGCACCCGCGTTGTCTGCCGGTGCACCGGAGCGGTTTCGTCGCGGCGGGCCGCGGCAACCGCCGCCGTGGTGGGCCGGACCATGCGAAGCACCCGGCGCAGAATGTCGCCGCCTAAGAGGAGTAGCAACAGAAGGGCGACGTAGAGGACCAGCTTGCCGGTGTCCAGTCCAGCGGTCTCGCGTATGCCCGCCTGCACACCGGACCTAGAGGACGGGGCCATCGTTCCATCCTTCAAGCCTGATCCGGTTGGCGAGCACGGGATAGTAGGGGGGAGCACTGTGGGTGAACCTTGGGTCGAAAAAGTAGTTCTTGCGATATCCGGTGAGCAGCCCGGTGGAATTGAAGGTTCCAACACCGCCGCGAACGTCCTGCACGAGGCTCCCATAAAGGGTGAGATTGCCTCGTGGGGGACCGGAGAACAGATCGAGGATGCCGAAGCTGCCAGGCTCGTCGGGCTCCCGCTGGCCGGTTGCGAGAATGGCACCAAAGATTTCCAGGTTGTTAGGGGCGGCGGTGCCGACCCAGATGTCGTCGCGGCTGATCAGGCCGAGGGCATCGGTGGAGACGATGCCTGCTTCATAGTCATCCTCTCGTGGATCCATGGCGTAGCGAATGTGGTCGTGGATCGTCATGTCGTCGTCGGAGACGATGGTCATGCGGCCGGAGAGGGTGCCACCCCTCAGGTCGACCGTACCGCTTCGGTCTTCTGTATCGGTCGCGGCTGGATGATCGGCGATATAAAGCAGAAAGTTCGGCTGCACGGGCACCGGCTGGTCCGTCCAGCCGCGCTCGGCATTGCTGACGAGAAGACGGTCGCCGTCGAATGCAATGCGCGATGGGCCCCTGAGCACAAGACCGTGGGTCTCCGCGCGCGCTCGCAGCCAGGGGAAGTTGACGTCTGCCAATGACCCGTTGGGCACGCCGAGTTCGAAGCTGTCGCGAAAGGTAACATGACTGGTGCTGCCCCCGTAATCTTCAGCCAGCGAGGAGACGGCGGCGTTGAAGATCGGGCCGCCGGCCGTTTCGTCGGAGAAGAAGTAGAGCCGATCGTCGGCATGAACCAGCCCATCGAAGACTTCTCCCGGGATGAAGTACATCACGCCGTTCCGGCGTGTCCACAAGGCATAGCTCGCAAAAGTGGGGAGATAGGCCTGGTCGACGTCGATGCGGCGCGAGACGCCGTTGACGGTGCCGGTCGCATGCAGAGAGAAGCGCTGCCAGCCCAGTTGTTCCTCAATGCTGTAGCGATAGGTGGCGTTCCCGATCGTTCCTCCGCCGTGTGTGGACGGGTTGGCCATGAAGCCTTCAGCATCGATGAGGCGCTGTGCTGCTTCGGCGATGCCGGCCTCCGCGGCGTAGAGCGCCTGCTCCAGCGAAACCTGTGCCGCGGCGATCCTACGATGGCTGAGGACCGTCTGCATGATCCCTGCGGCCACCATGCCGAGAATGAGCATGACAACCATGGTCACGGATAGCGCGGCACCGGCGCGGCGGGGATCGGGTTCTTTTCGGCAGGTATAGTTCATAATCTCTCCGATTAGTTCCGAAAACGCACATAACTCCGCATGCGGCTGGTTGAGACCTGGAAGCGGCCGGGCTGTTGCACGGTCAGATCGATCCAGAACCCGCCTTCCCGCAACTCTACGCGGCACTCCGCCACGTCGCGGCCCAGGATGTCGTCGTTTTCGTTGACCAGTACCTGGGAGGCCGCGTCGTAGCCAATCCATCGGGTGCCATCTTCGTAGCGCAAGAGCCAGGCATCTTCGTCATCCAGGTCCGTAATCAGTTCGACATCCGCCGCGCGCTGTGCCCGGAGGCTCCGCCCGCCCATGCCATAGACGATGCGTTCGATCGTCATGCTGGCCGCGCTGGACGACTGGACCGTGGCCGTGGCCATCAGCCATCCGTTCCGGTTCAGCGAGAACCCGGCGAAGAGCCCTGTGAAAACCAGGAGCGAAACGCCAAGCGAGAGCATCAGTTCTGGTAGCGTAAACCCGGCGCGCCCTGCATCGGATTTGCATGGATTTGCCTGCCGACTCATTGTTGCAGTACCTCCACAAGTCTTGTGACCAACTGGACTTCGGAGGTGCCGCCGCGTGCCGGATTCAGATAGGCCACAACCACCTCGACATCCCTGCGCCGATCACCTGCATCGGAGACAATATAGAAGGCTTCGTGGCCGGGCAGATCGATCTCGTGCCGCCCCAGTTCCAGCGCTGCGGCGCTGAAACGGTTTGTGGCCAGCCCTTCCACCTGCTCGCGCGCCAGGTGCATGGCCCCCATCATATTGCTGGTGCCGGCCGAAATGCGCAGCGCCGTGCTCACCGTAACCGTAATGGCGCCCAGCCCCATAGCCACCAGCGCCGTGGCAAGCAACACCTCAATGAGTGTAAACCCCGATCTCCGGGTGCAGGCCCCCGTTGCGGGTCTTTCCTGTTTCGGGCTCCGCTCTCTCTCTGCGTACATCCAAGCTCCTTTCACGTCACCCGCGAGCAGCCACCGTGCCATTCGTGTCGTGCGTTTGTAATTTCGGCATGAATGGTATCGATGGACGCCGTTTCCGCCCGGCATAAGGGCAGAGCGGGGGCCTCTCTTCTCGTCGCTGCGACAAGGCGGTGGGGAAGAAGCGCCCGCGCGGACTAAGTCGTCCTTTTTTCTCTGGCCAACAGGCGCATCTCCGCCTATGATTTGAAGCGTGGACGGCAATGATGGTTTCCTCTCCTTATTGCGCGCGGGCGCACCCGACGGTGCAGCCCCGCAACGAACCCGAGGCCCGGCCCTGCATCAAAGCGCCGATGCGTATATGAACGTTGCTCTTTCCGTTTGTGTCTGTTCATGGCGAGCCATCGCGCATGAACTCACAAAACATGCAGTCAACCCCATCGGCCAGAAGGCCGGAAAGGAGTCACGATGACATTCCCCGTGAAAGTCACCTTCCACAATACCCGCCACTCGGATTCCGCCGAGGCGCTCGTATACGAACTGGCCGAGCGACTCACCCGATTCCACCAGCGCATTACCCATTGCGAAGTCGTTGTCGACGTTCCCCACCAGCATCATCACAAGGGCAACGAATATCATGTGCGGGTCATACTCACGATTCCAGGGCAGAAAGTCGTCACCCAGCGCCACAAGGGGGACACTGGCACCCACCCCGATCTGCTGGCCGCTGTACGGGCCGCTTTCGATGTAGCCGAACGACGTCTGCGAAATCACAAACCGCGCGAAAAACAGATTCGCAAGTTCCAGCGAGAACGACCGGACGATGGTTTGAGCGCCGCCGCCGCAATCGGCTGACGGTGGTTGGCAACTCGGTCACAAGGGGCCGGGTCTCGGCAGTCGAAGACCCGGCCCTTTTGCTTGCCACCCACGTTCCGGTTTGACACCATACTCCGCCTTATGTCCCTGCCTCTTTACCCGATCAGATGCCCCTTGCTCCTCCTCCTGCTCTTCATGAGCCTTGCGCCATGGCTGAGCCTGGCGGAAGAGGAGCCGACTCCGCGGGCCCCGCGCACCATTCCTGTCGACGCCTATGCCGCCATCGTAAATGGCCGCGTCATCCTGGCCAGCGATGTGATGATGGCCGTGCGCCCCCTGGAAGAGCAATTGCGTGCCTCCTTCTACTCGCCGGATGTGTTGCGCAGCAAACTGCGGGAGGCCTATGACGAAGCCCTGGAAGAGCTGGTCGCGCGGGCCCTCATCGTCGAGGAGTTCGCCGCGCGCGGCGGCACGTTACCCGATCGCGTGGTGAACGACCATCTCAACGAGGTGGTCCGCGAACGCTTCAACAACGACCATGTGGAACTCTTGCAGGCCCTGACGGCCCAGCAGATCACCTATGAGGAATGGCGCGACCAGCTTCGCGATCAGCTCATCGTCAGCATTTTGCGCCGCCAGGAGGTTCTCGATCGCATCACGATTTCGCCCACCGATATCGAGCGCCGCTACCAGGAGCGCATTGACGATTTTCGCGTTCCGGAAAAGGTGAAGCTCCGGATGATTACGCTTAACAGTGGCGAGACGGAGCAGGAACGGGAAACCAAGCGGCGGCAGGCCGGCGAGCTGCGGGAACGCCTCGTGTTTGGGGAGAATTTCGGGGCGCTGGCCCGCCAGTACAGCGAAGGCAGCCGCGCCAGCCGCGGCGGTGACTGGGGTTGGATCGCACCCGGCGACCTGCGTCCGGAACTGGCCGCCGTGGCGCAGCAGCTCGATCCCGGCCGCATCAGCGATGTCATCGAGACCGAAGGCCAGTATTACCTGCTGCTTGTCGAGGCACGTCGCGCCGCGGATGTGACACCGCTGGAGGAGGTCAGCGCTGCAATCCGCGACGAGCTGTGGCGGGAGGCTTTCGAGCGTCTGAACGATGCGTGGCTGAAGAACCTGCGCCAGAGGCATTTTGTAAAGACCTTCTGAACGGCCTGCTCAATGAACCGCAAACGGCTGGTCGGCATCACGCTCGGCGACATCAATGGGATCGGCCCGGAAGTTGCCCTCAAGGCCGCCCAGAAGCGCTGGCCGGGCGGAACCCGGATCGTCTTTGTCGGGGACGAAGCGGCCCTTGCCCGCGAGGCGTCCCGACTGGGGCTGGCCGCGCCCAGGCCCTGGAGCCCAGACGCCGGGCGCCCTCCCGCCTCCCGCCTCTCCGTCTGGAATCCTGCGCCACACCTTCGGCCAACGTACCGGCCCGGTCGGCTGGTTGCTTCGGCCTCTCGTGCGGCCGATGCCTGGATTCGCGCCGCGGCCCAGGCCTGTATGGAGAATCGCCTGCACGCCATGGTCACCGCCCCGATTTCGAAAGAGGGCTTTCACCGCGCCGACATCGACGTGCCGGGGCATACCGAATTGCTGGCCGCCTGCACGGGAACGCGCCGCTTTGCCATGATGCTCTTCGGCGGTCCGCTGCGCGTGGTGCTCGCCACCCGTCATATTCCCCTGGCGCAGGTTTCGCAGGCGCTGACGCTGACGCCGGCGCTGTTGCGCGAGTCGATCCGGCTCACCCACGAAGCGTTGCCCTGGCTGGGCGTCTCGCGCGGACGCATCGCGGTGTGCGGACTCAATCCACACGCCGGCGAGGGAGGCAGGATTGGGCGGGAAGAAGTCGAGACCATCGCGCCCGTTCTCCGCGGCCTTCGGCGGGCCGGCCTCAAGCTGGACGGGCCGCTGCCCGCAGATACAGTCTTTCATCGTGCGCTGCGCCGGGAGTTCGCCGCGGTGATTGCCATGTACCACGATCAAGGACTCGCCCCGCTCAAGATGTTTGCCTTCGATACGGGCGTGAACGTGACGCTCGGGCTCCCGATCGTCCGTACGTCGCCCGACCACGGCACGGCATTCGCCCTTGCCGGTAAAGGCGCTGCAAACGCATCCAGTATGCAACACGCCATCCGCACCGCCATCGAACTGGCTGGCCGTCCGAACCCGTGGCGCCGCTGATCCGTCGCCATGTCCGTTAACCTTTCCAGCCCCAGCCAGGTCCGCGATCTGTTGCGACGGCTCGACTTTCAGCCAAGTCGTGTGCTGGGCCAGAACTTCCTGATCGATGGGAACACGTTGCGGATCATGGTCGATCTCGTCGGTGCCACGTCGGGGGACATCGTGCTGGAGGTCGGCCCTGGCCTTGGCGTTTTGACCGCGCCGCTACTGGAGCGTGCGCAGCGGGTCATTGCCGTCGAGAAGGACCGGCGGCTCTTCGAACACCTGCATACGCGCTTCACTGGCGTCGATGCGCTGACTCTGGTTCACGGCGACATTCTGGAGATACTTCCTGCCCAGAAGTTGTTGGGACAGATCACGAAGGTGGCGTCCAATCTGCCCTACAGCATCGCCGGACGCTTTCTCGTCGACTTGAGCCTGGCGAGCCCGCCGCCACCGCTCGCGGTCCTCACGGTACAGCAAGAGGTGGCCGACCGCATCACCGCAGCGCATGGCGTCAAGGCCTATGGGGCACTGAGCGTCTTTCTGCAAACGGCGTTTCGCGTTCGCACGCACCGCACCGTTCCGCCCTCCTGCTTCTTTCCCCGGCCACAGGTGCAGTCGGCCATCGTGGTGCTGGAACGGCGCGAGGAGGCGAAAGGCGGCGATCCCTCCGCCGGGACGTTCCGGCAGCTCGTGCGACATGCCTTCTCGCAGCGGCGCAAGCAGCTCGCCGTGCTGCTGAGCCGTGCGCCGGGCTCGTTGCGGTTGCCGAAAGAGGAGGCCATCGCCGAACTGCAGGCAATGGGGCTCAAAGCCGACGCACGTCCCGAGGAAGTGGCCCCGGAAGGTTGGCTGGACCTGGCCCGGCGCCTGGCAGCGCGCAATGCTGATCCTCCGTAGGGCGCGCGCTTGCGCGTTGCCTCCTTCACCACGCCGAGTAGTCGCCCCGCTGAAGCAGGTCTCGGGGGAGTTCGCTGATGAACCTCGATGGCGAATGATACTGCGGGGCGCCGTCCCGGCCCCGATTCATCTGGGGCGCCATAAAGAACAGCTCGTCTTTGGCACGTGTCGTTGCCACATAGAAAAGCCGTCGCTCTTCCGCCTCGCCGGTCTCGTCGAGCAGCGAGCGAGCCGAAGGGAACATGCCGTCGGTCATCCAAAGGACGAAAACAACCTTCCATTCGAGGCCCTTTGCCTGGTGCACCGTGCTGAGCCGGATGCGCTCCTCGTTTTCCACTTCCTCCCGCCCGCGTTCCGCGTCCAGGTTCGTGAGCAGCGCCAACTCGCTCAATAACGAGCGGGTGTCTTCGAATCGTTCCGCAAAGCGGGCCAGCTCGTTGAGGTCCTCCACCCGGCTTTCGTAGTTCTCGAAGGTCTTGGCCGCATACTCTTCGTAAAAGACGGTAATGAACCGCTCAATCAGTTTCTGTGGCTGCGTGCGGCAGTCTTCGACCCCGAGAGAGAGCAGGGTATCCTCCACGGGTTCCCACTTCTTGGCCGCTTCGGCAGGCAACGCTTTGCGGACTACCGGCAAGGCGTCGGGGGTCGGTGCCGGGAACCGCTGGCCGATGCCGTTCCATATCTTGGCGGCGGTCTTCGGCCCGACACGGGGCAGTAGCCCCATCAGCCGGCCAAAGGCCAGCTCGTCGGAAGGATTGACCACCAGCCGCACCAGTGCCGCAACATCTTTGACGTGGGCCTGTTCGAAGAAACGAACCCCCGAGGTGAGAAGGAATGGGATGCCGGCGCGTGTCAGCAGAAGCTGTAGCTCCATGGCCTGGAAGTGGGCGCGGTAGAGCACCGCCATTTCATCGAGCCGATATCCCTCCCGTTGCAGCGACTGGATGCGCTCCACAACGCAGGCCGACTGTTCGCTGCCGTCGCGCACACGGAAAAACCACGGTTTGCGGTACGGCTCGCGCCGCGCTTGCAATTCTTTCTGGAACTGTTCGGGATTTCCGGCAATGCAGCGGTTGGCCACCTGCAGAATTTCCGGCACGCTGCGATAGTTGATCTCCAGCTTGAAGATCGTTGTGCCCGGATGACGTTCGGGAAAAGAGAGAATGTTGCGGAAGTCGGCGCCGCGCCAGGAATAGATACTCTGAAAGTCGTCGCCGACCACCATCAGATTGCCGTGCAGCCCGGAAACCGCGTCTACCCAGGCGGCCTGGATGATGTTGGTGTCCTGGTATTCGTCGACAAGGACATAACGGAAGCGGCGCTGATAGCTCTCCAACACCTGCGGATGCTCGCGGAAGAGGGCCAGCCCGTTGACCAGCAAGTCGTCGAAATCCATGGCGTTCTGGACCCGCTTACGTTTCTCGTAGGCACGATGCACATGCAGAACCGCCTCCTCGCTGCCGGCAAATTTCCCCAGGCGCTGCGCAAGAATCGTGGTGAGCGGTCGGGAGGTGTTTGCCGCATAACTGAAAAGCGAAAGCAGCACATCCGCCTTCGGCAGATCTTTGCCGCCTCCCGGCAGATCGCGCAGGCACGCTTTCACGAGTGAAACAGAGTCGTCCTGATCGAGGATCGAATAGTCGTGCCCATAGCCGAGGCAATCGGCGTGTCGTCGCAGCAGGCGATTCGCCATGTGGTGAAAGGTCCCGCCCCACAGCCCGCCAACGCGCGACCCCACCAGTTGCTGGGCGCGTTGCAGCATCTCGCGTGCGGCGCGGTTGGTGAAGGTGAGCAGCAGAATCCGGTCGGCGTCCACGTGTTGCTCGACCAGCCAGGCGACGCGATAGGTGAGGGTTCTCGTCTTACCCGTGCCCGCCGCTGCAATCACCAGGGCCGCACCGTCCGGCGCGGTCACCGCGGCAAGCTGTTGTTCGTTGAGTTCCGCTTCGTAGCGGATGGCGGACCCGGTCATGCGGACGCCGACTCCCCCTTGCAGTGAAGGCTATAGAGTGTCCAGACGGCCAGCGATTTGGCGTCTGTGATGCCTCCTGCAAGAATCAGTTTCGCGACTTCTTCGTGGCTCAGTTCCACCGCTTCGACGCGTTCGTCGTGATCCTGCTGCCCTGACCCGTCACCGGGTTCCACCATTGCAAAGTAGACGACAATTCGTTCGTCGACATAGCCTGGGCTGGGGTAGAGGTCACCGAGGGACTTGAGTTCCTGCACCTGGTAGCCGGTCTCCTCCTCGACTTCACGGCGCGCGCAAACGGCGGGGTCTTCGCCTTTGTGCAAGGTCCCTGCGATGACCTCCAGCATGTGCTGTTCGACCGCCTTCCGGTATTGGCGAACCAGGATGAGGGTCCCGTCATCGCGGCAGGCGAGCACCGCGACAGCGCCGGGGTGCCGGACAACTTCGCGAATGGAGCGCGTGCCATCTTCCAGTTCCACATCCAGCACTTCCAGGCGGATCAACTGTCCCGAAAACACCAAATCGCTATGAATCGTCTTTTCTTTCAAAACCTACGCCCTCTCCAGCCTTCATGCGCCTGGAGCCACGCCCCCTGCCGCCTGCACGCGCCCGGATCCACGCCCCCTGCCGCCTGCATGGACCCCGAAGCCTACGCCCCCTGCCGCCTGCATGGACCCCGAAGCCTACGCCCCCTGCCGCCTGCATGGACCCCGAAGCCTACGCCCCCTGCCGCCTT
>SLOV01000056.1 GCA_007132345.1 Kiritimatiellia bacterium | reverse complement strand
GCAATGGGAGCAGGGGGAGAGAGCCGGAGGCCGGCTACATGAACGTCAACTGGCGGTCTGTGCCTCTGCCTCCTCCCCGTCGGGGGAGGCCGGGTGGGGGTCTGCCTCTGCGGCTGTGCGCGCCCAGCGCATCTGCACACAGGGCACTCTGGCTCTCCCCCCTGCTCGCATTGCACGGGCGAACGTGTCCAGCACCACGCCGCAAGCCGGCATGGGCTTGTCGCCGGCTGGGGGGAGTTGGAGGGGGGCGTCCGGTGCAGACGCGCTGTGACTCAGCCCGAAGCGAAAGTGGCGTTTGGCCAGGTTGGCCTTAGGCCGTCGCGCGTGCCTCCGGGTGTTCGCTTAGCCATCCTTCGAGCACTGCGAGGGCGCGCTCGGCGTGGGCTTCGGCACGCGCACGCTTGCCGCGCACGCGTCTCTGGCTCGGCGGAACCAGGCCGAAGTTAGCCTTCATCGGCTGGAAGCCCTTGGGATCGGCGTGCGTGATGTAATGCATCAGCGCGCCGGTCATCGTCTCCGGCGGTAGCGTCAGCGGAGGCGCACCCTGCATGAGGCGGATCGCATTCACACCGGCGAGCCAGCCGCCCGCGATGTTGCCCGCGTATCCTTCCAGCCCCGCGATCTGGCCCGCCAGGAAGAGCCCCTCCAGGCGTTTCGACTCCAACGTATGGTAAAGCTGCGTCGGATCGCAGAAATCGTATTCGATGGCGTAGCCGGGCCGCACAAATTCCGCGCGCGTCAACCCTGGGATCGAGCGGATCATCCGGACCTGTACCTCTTCCGGGAGGCTGTTCGATGTCCCGTTCGGATAAATCTCGACCGTCGTCCGTCCTTCCGGCTCCACAAAGACATGGTGGCCTTCCTTGCCGGGGAATTTCACGATCTTGTCTTCGATCGAGGGGCAATACCGAACACCCGTGCCCTCAATTCGCCCCGAATAGAGCGCGCTGTGGCACAGGTTCTCGGCGATGATGGCGTGCGTCTCCTCCGTGGTGTGTGTCAGATAGCAATCAATCTGATCTTTGCCGGGCGGCCAGGGACGCAGAGAAGTGGAGGATTGTTCCACGTGGAACATGGATTCGGACCTCGCCGCCCCCGATTGTTCCACGTGGAACAACGCGGCCTCTTTGGCGGCTTGCCGGGAAAGAAAAGGCGGAGGCTCCATGCCGGGCTGCCGCTCCATGTCCTCATAGTCGATCGAGTCTTTATGCAACCTGGGCGGCGTGCCGGTCTTCAAGCGGCCCATTCGAAGGCCCAGGGCGTGAAACGAGGCGCTCAGCTCCGTGGCGGCATGCTCCCCGGCGCGACCGCCGGAGAAGCTGTGGTCGCCAATATGGATGAGACCCCGCAGGAAGGTGCCGGTGGCCATCACGACAGTTGCAGCCCGAAATGCCGAACCGTCCCCGGTCCGAACGCCCCTCAATTGACCGTTTTCGACCCAAAGATCCGTCACTTCTGCCTCGATCACGTAGAGATGAGGCGTCGAGTCGATCACGGCCTGCACGCGCAGGGGAAACAGGGGTTTATCGCACTGCACCCGGTGTGCCTGCACGGCGGGTCCTTTGCGGGTATTCAGGGTTCGGAATTGAATACCCGTATAATCGCTGTTTCGCGCAATTTCTCCGCCCAGTGCGTCCAGCTCACAGACGATGTGCGATTTCGCCATGCCACCGATCGACGGGTTGCAGGACATCCGTCCGATGGCCGCCCGTTCCATGGTCACCAGCCCGGTGCAGGCGCCCAATCGTGCCGAGGCCAATGCCGCTTCATAGCCGGCGTGGCCTGCTCCAACCACAAGCACCTGAAATTCTTTGGGAATGGACGTTGAACTCATTCTATTCTCTGCATCGAAGGCGCGCGCAACATACCCTTCAAGGATCTGAAAAGCGAGCGCCTTTACGAGCCCCAAACCAGACCCCTGCGACTTGATGAGGTAGCCCCCGCAGCTTGGCAAGGCAGACCCCTGCGACCTGATGAGGTAGCCCCCGCAGCTTGGCAAAGCAGACCCCTGCGACCTTGTGTCGCAGGTGAATCAGATCGTGGAAGAGCGATGACGGGGCCATGAAGACCACAACTTCAATCCCACAACCTAAATTCGAACCAAGAGTCCAGAACAGCAGCTCACTCCCCAATGCAGAATTGCCGTATCACTTCCCAATACAGAACTGCGAGAAAATCGTCTTCAGCAACTCGTCATGATAAACCCGGCCCGTCGCCTGGCCCAAAGACTCCAGGGCCGCGCGAAGGTGGGTACACGCCGGCACCAGCGCCTCGTCACCGCCGGCACTCAAAAGCCCCGCCGCCATCCGCGTCTCGTCCAGTGCCGCAAGCAGAATCGACCGGTGCCGCTCGGAAATGGTCGCGTGCGGCCTGGATGACAAGTCGGCATGCCCGGCCAGCATCTCCGCCATTACACCCTTGATCGCCTCGAGCCCTTGACCCGAAATCAGCGAGGTCTCGATCGTCCGCAGGGCTGGCAGGCCTGAAAGGTCAGCGGCCCGGCCCAGGTCCACTTTGTTGAGCAACAAAATGGAGCGCTTCGGGTCGAGGCGCTGCAGCCGCGCTTGCTCGACCTCGTCCAGGGGATGACTGACATCGATCACGTGGATATGCAAGTCGGCCTTCTCGATATGCGCCTGGGTTCGCCGAATTCCTTCCTGTTCGACTTCGCAATCCGTTTCGCGCAGACCCGCCGTGTCGACCAGGCGAACCGGAATGCCCTGGAGCACCAGGCTTTCCTCAATCGTGTCGCGTGTGGTGCCCGGCATGGCGGAAACGATGGCGCGGTCCTTGCCCAGCAACGCGTTCAGCAGCGTAGACTTACCCACATTCGCCCGGCCCGATATCACGGCGACTGCGCCGTCGCGCAGCAGATGTCCCTCTTCCCAGGTGGCCAGCAAGGCCTCGGCCGCTTGCTGTACCTTGGCGAGGGAAGACCGGATCTCATCAAGGTAAGGGGCAGGCAACTCGTCTTCGGGAAAGTCCAGGGTCGCCTCCAGGCTTGCGGCCACTACAACCAGGTCGTCGTAGAGCGCCGCGAAGGAAGCGCTGAGACCGCCCTCCATCTGGTCCAACGCCGCTGCGGCGGCGCGCTCCGATCGGGCACGGATCAGGTCCAGCACCGCCTCCGCTTGCAGGAGGTCGATGCGCCCCGCAAGGAAGGCCCGCTTTGTGAACTCGCCGGGCTCTGCCAATCTGGCGTTCCGGCGCAACACGGCACGCAGGATGCGACGGGCACACTGACTGCCTCCGTGCCCCTGGATTTCAACCGTATCCTCGCCCGTATAGCTGCGAGGCCCCCGCATAAAGAGCATCAGCACTTCGTCGAGATCGTGGTCCTGATCCCGAATGCGGCCAAACGCAAAGGTGCCGTGCCGCCTTTGTGAGGGTGGGGCGCCTTGCCCGATGAACAGCGCATCCGCAATCGAGAACGCCGCAGGTCCCGAAATCCGAATGACGGATATGCCGCCTTCGCCCGGTGCAGTCGCGATGGCTGCAATCGTCTCTTCTCCATTCGTGCCTTCGCTTGTCTTGTCGCCATTGAACATGCTATGATCGTCCTTCGTGAAAGCATGTCGGTTGCTGGGATTGAATCAAGAGGGAATTGAAAACCGCGATGAGCACAAATTGGTATCGAATAGAAATGTTGTCCGGCCAGGATACCTACTGCTACTTTGGCAGCAGCAGGATGTCGGAGAAGGAAGTAATAGAAGCAATTGGTAGAAAAGAGTTTATACAGATTTCGAATCTCACCTATTTCGACGAGGAAGGCAACCCGAAGCGCTGGGCCGAATGGGACCCTCAGTACCATTCCCGCGCGCATCTCAACCCGGAGTTCATCATTTCCATTATCCCCATGGTGGAGGACCCCCGGCAAGGCGAGGGTACCGGAAACAAAGTGTTGAAGTACCCCGCCAGCCAATCCCCCGAAGAGGATTCGTAGTTCAGAGTACTGCCCACCGGTTCCAGTGTCCGATGAGGTATACGGAACCCGAAGAATACGAGGATGGCAATGAACCCTTATCTCGCACCATGCCTTTTGGCGGCCGCCATCGCGATTGCTGGTTGCGCCCGCCAGGAAAGTGACGCACCCGAACAAGACACCACGCGGCAAGGCGATCCAGTTTCTGGCTACCTCCGTGCTACGCTCGAATCGAAAGAAATGGCAACCGGCGTGGTTGGCCTCACCACAATCCGTGCCGCCATCCAAGTCTATCAAGTCCAGGAAGGCGCCAATCCCCGATCGCTGCATGACCTGGTTTCGAAGGGCTATCTGAACCAGCTCCCCCCTGAACCTGCCGGACAGCAATACAACTACAATCCAGACTCCGGCCAGGTTGAACTCGTCGCGAAGTAAAAGAAATGCCGCAACGGAGGCGGACGCCCCTTGCTGCGGCAGAGACCATTCTACTCGTCGGTTCGTGTTATGCCTGCGCGCGACGACGGCGCGCAAGGGCCATGGCGACACCGCCGAAACCAATCAGCAGGACAGAGGACGGCTCCGGAATCACATTGAAATTGACACCGAACTGGCCAGTGCTCGCAGTTGCCCCATATTCACCGTCTACCCCCTGAATGTCGAAGACGAGCGAATAGGAGCCCGCCTCGCTGAAGCCGAAATGCCGGTGCGAGTGGGTGTAGTTGGGCCACTCACTTTCGAAGTCGCTGTCGTTCGTGTTCAGGTACTGCGATTCAGTCGTCACTACACTTCCGAACCCATCAACATCGAAAATGGCGAAGGCAGGCGAACCGGGTGCGTCCATTGCCACGCTGTTGAACGTGGAAAGATCCGGGCGAAGGGTGAGACGGAACCCAACAGAGGTGAGGAATGGCTCCACGCCGAACTGCTGTACCTCGCCGTCGCCGAAATCTTCGCGAAGCCGGGTCCGAATGCCCAGGTCAGGTGCTTGGGTGTTGTCATTGAACCCGCCTGACCCTGAAGCGGAAGTCACATAGAAGTCGGTTCCGCCAAGCGAAAGCAAGCCGGGATTGTTCACCAGGACGTTCAAGGTGCTGAAGGTATAGTCGCCAGGATCGCCCGCATTCGCCGGCACCTGCCCGCCAACTCCGCCGGGAGGCGTCCCGTAAATGTTGCCTGCGGTCAAGCCGGTGGCTGTGGTGTCCCCTTTGGCGCGAAAGACCGTATCCCAGGAATCTCCGACGCTGTCGTAATAGAACGTCAGATCCCCGCCACCGAGCGAGAAATCGATAATCCCGGCTACGGCCGACCCGACGGGCAAGGCCAGTGCCGCCACGGCAAAGGCCGTAATCGTTGCTGCTTTCTTCATACTTCCTCCATCTGCTTATGTTGAATGTGCACTCACGCCGGACCCCTTCCGGCAGTTATTGAGTATGAGTTATCACTATCCTTATCCGCCGTCAAGCTGGTACAAGAGAATTTATGCAAAAAAATCCACACAAGCTGGGCGCGGGGCCCAAAGGGAGTGCATGGCCCTTATTGGCGCTGGCCACCCTCAGCGGTGCAACGGCTCTGGGGCATCAGTTGCTCTGGACCCGGCGCATGATCGACCTGCTGGGGGCGGGGGCAGAGTCGCAGGCCCGCGTCTTCGGGGTCTTCTTTCTCGGACTGGCCCTCGGCTCGGCGGCGGCCGCGTTGGTTCAGCCCCGGCTCCAGCGGCCCTGGCGGTTCCTGGCCTGGATGGACCTGGGCACCGCATTCCTCGCCGTGCCCATGCTGCTCTTGCCGGTTTGGTCGGACGGCCTATGGCTCTGGCTCGGCCCGGAAGCCCTGGAAAGTTGGAAAGGTGCGGCGTTCCGGACGCTTTTGTCGGCGCTGCTCGTCTTCCCCTCCGCCACCCTCATGGGCTTTTTCGTTCCCATCGCAATTCCCGCCTGGCCCGCGAGTCGGAGAGGACGGGGGGATTGGGGGGTCCGGCTCTATGCCGTTAACACGCTGGGTGCCGTGCTTGGCGTCTTACTCACGGCGGGCCTTCTGATTCAACACCTCGGCGTGTTTGGCGCCATGCTGGTGGCAATGCTCGGTAACGCGGCCGTGGCTGGCGGCTGCTTCTGGTTCGACCTGCGTCTGCGCCCTGCACGGCCGGAAGTAGCGAGGCTGGATGTTCCCCCTCCAGAAAAACTACGCCCCGAGTGGCTCTGGGTCGCCTGCGCTTCGGGATTCCTCGTGCTCGCAGCGGAGGTCGTGTCTTTGCAGATGCTACAGCTTACGGCGCCGCTCTCTTTTCATGCGCCCGCGGCCATCCTGGCAACGGTCATTCTGACCCTCGCGCTGGGTGCCTTTGTGGTCGAGTATTGGAGCTTGAATCACCGCATGACGCCAGCGCATCTCGGCGCCGCCGCCTGCGTGGCCGCTGTCGCGTTGGCCCTCGTGCCGCTGCTCTTTCTTGGCCTGGCAAAGAATGTGCAGCTCTTTCGTGATGGGGTCTCCCTCTTTCGGTTCCAACTGCGGCTTGTGCTCTTCACGATGGCGGCGGTGGGGCCAGCCTTCCTCATTGCCGGCATTGTTTTTCCTATGGTGACCGTGCTGGCCGACGCGGGAAGTGGCCGACGCTGGGGCTGGCTGCTTGCCGTGAATGGGGTGGGGGGCTTGATGGGCGCGGAGATCGCCTATCGGCTGCTCCTGCCTGCCTTCGGTCCGCACACCGCACTGGGCGCCCTGAGCCTCGCCTACATCCTGATCGGCTGGCAGTTCTTGTCCAGTCGCCCCCGTGCTGCGCGATGGGTGCTGATCGGCCTATCGGTCCTCCTGGCATGGCTCTTCGCATACGTTCATCCCGCCCTGCCGCGCGTGAACCCGGGCCTCCGCCCGCTGGTCGTGGCGGAGTATCATGGCCGCGAAGGGAGCCTCGCGATCCTGGAGGGCGCAGGCTTTGGCCGATCCATGCTCGTGGCCAACCAATACACGCTGGGTACCACTGCGGCCGGCAGGCTCCAGGAGCGGCAGGCCCACATCCCGTTGCTGCTGCACCCTGCGCCACGGCAGGTTGCCTTCATTGGCATCGCCACCGGCATGACACCTGGCGCCGCGCTGCTTCACTCGCGCACGGAGGAGATCACCGCCATCGAACTCTCCCGAACCGTAGCCGAGGCCGCCGAGACCTGGTTTGCCACCGAGAATCGCGGCCTCATGAACCACCCGCCCGCCCATATTGTGCTCGACGACGCCCGAACCTGGATCGCCGCCTGTAACGAGCGATTCGATCTCATCGTGGCCGACCTCTTTCTTCCCTGGGGCCAGGGAGAGGCCCGCCTCTACAGCCGCGAGCATTTCGCTGCCGTCCGCCGCGCCCTGCGGCCCGACGGCCTGTTCTGCCAAT
>SLOV01000110.1 GCA_007132345.1 Kiritimatiellia bacterium | reverse complement strand
TGCCCTCGCCGAAGACCCACTCATGCGTGGAGGAGTTCTGGCGGCTCTCCAGGCCGCGGGTTGTGGTGGCCGAACCCGCGCTGGGCGGATCTCGTAGGACGGGTTCGCAACCCGTCCCAGGATTTCTTGCTGTTGGGCTTCGGGGGACGGGATGCGATCCCGTCCTACGGCCGAGGCACGGCGACCGGGGCAGCCGCATGGATGAATCGGAAACGGCCGAACGCGAAACAACGCTTTGGGTTGGCCCCCTAGATCGTCAACACGATCTTGCCACGCGTGTGCTGCTGCTCGATCAAAGCATGCGCCTGCGCGGCCTCCTCCAACGGGAACACGGCCGCAAGGTGCGTCTTGAGCCGGCCCGCCTCCAATTGCAGGCGTAAGAGGTCGAGTTGGTCTGCGTTCGGCTCCACAAACACAAAGCTTGCGTTCACACCCTGCTCAGAAAACCGTTGTGCCATTTCGGGATCGACAATCGTCACCAATCGGCCCCCCTCGCGCAGAAACGCGGGCGATTGCTCCAGGGCCGGACCGCCCACACAATCGTAGACGAGATCTACCCCATCGGGCGCGGCCTGCCGCACGGCATCGGCAAGGTCGCCGGCGCGATAATCGATCACCAGCGAAGCCCCGAGTTCCTTGAGAAAAGCATGATTCCCGGCACTCGCGGTGCCGAAGACCTCCGCCCCCGCGTTTCGCGCCAGTTGCACCGCGAAACTGCCCACGCCACCCGCGGCGGCGTGCACCAGGACACGCTCCGTCTCTTTCAACTGGCCGGGGCCAAACAGAGACTGCCAGGCCGTCAGTGCCGCCAGGGGGACAGAAGCCGCTTCTTCGAACGTGAGGTTGGCCGGCTTGCGCGCCACATGGGCGGCGTCGAGCGTAATGAACTCCGCATAGGCCCCATGCTGCACCGTCGGCTTGCGGGCATACGCATAAACGTCGTCGCCAACCTGCCACGCCTGGACGCCCGCACCGACAGCTTCCACGGTGCCGGCCACGTCCCAGCCAGGAATCAAGGGAAAGGCGTGTGGCAACATCTCCTTGAGCCAGCCCTCGCGGATCTTCCAGTCGACCGGATTCACGCCGGCCGCCTTCACCCGCACGAGAACTTCGCCGGGCCCGCAATCGGGCACCGGTAGATCCACCAGTTTCAACACCTCCTGGCCGCCGAATTGTTCGATGGCGATGGCTTTCATTCGATCGCTCCTCTCTGTGTACAAACCTCAAAAGGCGCCGAAGAAGATACTGCTGAAGGAGGTGAGCGGTGCCGTCTCGCGGAAGTCGTCGACGGCCGCGCGGATGTCGTTCAGTAGCAGCTTGGCTTCTTCGTATAACTCGTCGTCGCTCATCAGGCGGCCCAGCGTCCCCTCCCCGGCCTCCAATCGCGTGGCGATCTCGCGGAGGGACGCCATGGTGTCGCGCAGATCGTCATACAGGGTGTCGTCCTCCGCCATGAGCTTGCCGAGCGTGCCCTGGCCCTGTTCGAGCCGGTCGGAGATGGTGCGCAGATTCCCGGCCGTGGCGGCAAGGTTGTCGTAAAGCGCCTCGTCGGTGATCAGCCTGCCCAGCGTGCCGCGGCCGGCTTCGATCTCCTGGCTCATGCGGCGCAGCCCGGCGACGGTCTCTTCGAGATCGTTGTAGAGTTGGTCCTCGGTCATCAGGCGGCCAAGCGTACCTTCCCCCTTGTTGAGTCGCTCCGTCACCTGGCGGAACTCGGCCATGGTGGCCTGCAAATTGTCGAGAATGCCGCCGTCGACCAGGGCCTCCTCGATGCGCCGCACGACCGCGGCGGCTTCGTCCATGATGTTGATGGGGCGCGCGCCGCGCAGCACGGCGTCGGGCGCAATCGGCGGGGCGCCCGGGGTTCCTTCGTGGAATTGCACGTAGCGCCCGCCCAGCACGGAAGAGGAGAGGATGGTGATTTCGTAGTCGTCGCGCAGATTCAGCGGGCGATCGAGACTGGCGAGCACATGCACCCCGTCGGGTTCGAGCCAGAGCTTGCGCACGATGCCGATGTTCAGCCCGCGCACCGCGACCCGGTCGCCTTCGGTCAGCCCCATGACATTGTCGAACACCACTTCGTAGTGATGCTTCTCGGTGAACCAGTTCTCGCTGCTGAGGATGATGGTGAAAAAGCCAAGCGCAAAGAGGACGAGGAAGAGGAAAGCGCCGACGGTGACCTCGACCGATAGTTGATGCATCCGTTCGCGTTTCATGGGGCGTCCTTCTTTTTCCAGTCTCCTTCGCGCGTAATATACTGGGCGTCGAGGAAACTCTGAACCACTTCGTTCTTCGAGTGAATAAAATCTTCGGGCGTGGCGTTTTCGATGATCTCGCCCCCGTGCAGCATGGCAATGCGGGTGCCGATGGCGAGGGCGCTGTGCAGGTCGTGGGTCACCACCACGCTGGTGACCCCGAATTCCTGGCGCATATCGTCGATCAACGTGTCGATGGTGCGCGAGGTGACGGGATCGAGCCCGGAGGTCGGTTCGTCGTAGAGGATGATCTCGGGCGAGGTGACGATGGCGCGCGCAAGGCCGACCCGCTTGCGCATGCCGCCGGAGAGATCGGAGGGATACTTCTCCAGGGCGGCCTCCAACTTCACGAGGGCGAGCTTTTCGCGCACGAGCTGCTCGATCTCGTCGTCGTCCTTCTTATAGTGTTCCCGCAGGGGCAGGGCCACGTTATCGTGCACGTTCATCCATTGCATCAACGCCGCGCCCTGGAAGAGGACCCCGAAGCGGGAGCGGATCTGCTCCACCTTCCGGCTGTTGGCCTCGCTGACGCAATCGTCGCCGACCCAGACCCGACCGCCGTCGGGCACGAGCAAGCGCACCATGTGTTTGAGGGTGACACTTTTGCCTGCGCCGGAAAGACCGACAATCACGAAGGTTTCGCCTTTCGCGATTTCGAAGCTGACGCGGTCGAGAACCCGTCTCCCACCGAGATGCTTGGTGACCTGTTCGAAGCGGATCATACGTAGAAGAGGCGCGTCGTCATGTAGCCGACGACCAGGATGATGAGGAAGGAGAGAATCACGGTGCGGCGCGTGGCCAGCCCCACGCCCACGGCGCCGTGCTGCGCGGTGAGACCCTGGTGGCAGGCGACGGCGGCGATGATGTTGCCGAAGAGGAACGCTTTGAAGAGACCGACATAGAGGTCTTTGTTGGCGGCGTAGAGCTGGGCGTTGTCGAAGAAGGCGCGGAAACTCACGCCAAGCTGCGTTTTACCGACGATGGCGCCGCCGACGCTGCCGAGAATGTTGGTGTAGATGGTGAGAATCGGAAGCATGACCATCAGGGCGACGAGCCGGGGGGTGACCAGGAAGCGGACGGGGTTGATGGACATGATTTCGAGCGCATCGATCTCTTCCGAGACCTTCATGGTGCCGAGTTGCGCACCGATGGAGGAGCCCACGCTGGCGGCAATGATGAGCGCGGTCATGAACGGCCCCATCTCGCGCATCATGACCACAGTGACGGCTGTGCCGATATTGACCTCCTGGTTGAAGCGGCGCAGTTCGAGGCCGGTCTGAAGCGCGAGGATCATGCCGGTGAACATGGCCACGACGGTGATCACGCCCAGGCTCTTGATACCGGTCAGGTACATGTGGAAGAGGACATTGTGCATACGGCGCGGCGTGAACATACTCGGGATAAAGAAGATGGCCTGCGCGAGAATCATGCCGCCCTGCCCTGCGCCGTGCAGCGTGGTGATCACCGTCCGGCCCATACGCCCGAAGACGTTGAGCGGTTCGCCCAGTTGTTGCGGTTGTACACTCATGGTTCAGTCCGAAGCAGTGCCCTGCAGGGCCGGCGTTTCCTCGGCCGACGGTCGGCCGAAGCGGAGAAGATACAACAAGCGCACGGACATTGCATCTCCTTCCCGCCGGTATCCCACCAGCCCCCTGAGCAGGTTGAATTCGCGGCGATCTTCCGCTTCGTCGCGGCTGCTGTCGAAGAGCGGGAAGACGGAGCGGTAGTGGGCATCGCCGCGGCGGCGGTGGCGGTAGAGGCCCCAGAGCAATTCGCTGTCGAGGTCCTCCTCGTTCCAGGTGCGGACGCCGAGCGTCCAGAACGGGGCCCAGCCGCGCTCGACGGGGCCGGTCTGCTTCAGCGGCCAGAACTCGAGTGCGCGCAGCCGCCTCAGATCGCCTGCCCGGCGATAGGAGGCGAGCGGCCAGACCTTCAGATAGCGGGAGCGCACTTCGGGCTCCTCTTCTTCGGTGAAGGCTTCCGTCACCTCGCGCTCGCTGTAGAAGAAGGGGAGGATGTTGAGGCCGTGCTGCACCGTGTCATGCCGCTGAATGGTGGAGTAGCGGCCGATCGGCCAGAGGAAGTGGTTCAGATGATTGCCGTGCAGGGTGCGGCGGCCCCAGACGGGAAAGAAGTAGAGCCGCTGCTCCTCGCCGGTCCGATACTGAAAAAAGGGCCACGGCGCGTTCACCGTACGGACCCGCTGCCCGCGGGAGTAGCGAAAGAAAGGCGGCAAGACAAAGGTTGTGGATTCGTCGCTGAGCCGAATACGTCCGTAGAGCGGAAAGAGCACGTAGCCCGATCCGTAGGAGGTGGGATAGTTATATCGCGCCTCGGTCCAGATGGGCCAGAGTATGAATCGCTTTTCAAAGCGGTCGCGGTGCCGGGAATAGCCGTAGAACGGGAAGACACGGAAGCGGTGGATGCCCTTGCCGGAGGTGTGCGAGACGATCGGCCAGAGAAGATGGCGACTCTCCACTTCGTTGACGGCGGTCTGCATCCAGAGCGGCCAGAAGAAGAAACGGATGTAGTCCTGCCCGAGGAATTCATCGATCTGCCCCGCGATCGGAAAGAGTGCGGCATAGCGATCGCCTTCCAGGTTCCGGCCGTGGAACCAGAGGGGCAACAGCCAGAACCGGTAGCGCCCATCGGGGTCGGTGCGGTCGAAGTCGAGGTAGAAAGCCGTGAGCACGCGCCAGGAGAATTGCTCCTTAAACTCCTTGGCGACGGCAAGCGGCCAGACGAACTCGTAATGGGTGCGGCCACTCTCCGCGATTTCGGCGCGCACATAGAGCGGGCGCAGTGCTCTGAGCTGATCGCCACGGGACGATTCGGCCCGCTCGACGAAAGGGCCGAGGGCGCGGAAGCGGGTATCGCCGTGCAGGTCGACCATGCGACTGAAGAGCGGGCCCCAGTCGAACTCGCCTTCTTCCAGCGGCGCAGCGTGGAGGGTGCCGACGAGGCTCGACAGAGCGACCAGCAGGCAGACCGTCGAGCAAAGGCAACTGCGCGTCTGCTGCCGGGCTAGCCGATGCACGCCCGCACCTTTTCCGCCAGCGCCTCGGTCAGGCGCACCGTGGTGCCTTCGTCAGGCCCTTCCACCATCACCCGGCACATGGATTGCGTGCCGGAATAGCGGACCAGCACCCGCCCGGCATCGGCCAGTTGGGCCTCGGCGTCGCGAATGGCAGCCACGAGGTCGTCGATCTCTTCGATGGGGGGCTTCCGGGTCACGTCGATGTTAATCATATGTTGAGGCGCCATTTCCATGACGCGGCTCAGCTCCGAGAGCGGCTTTCCGGTTCGGCAGAGCACGGCCAGCAGTTGAAGCGCAGAGACGATGCCATCGCCGGTTGTGTGGTGATCGTGAAAGATCAGGTGCCCGGATGCCTCGCCGCCGAGCATGGCGTCCTGGGCGCGCATCTGTTCGAGCACATACCGATCGCCCACGGCCGACTCCGCCACTTCGATGCCAAGCCGTTTCATGGCCTGCTTGAAGCCGAAATTGCTCATCACGGTGGCCACCACGCGCCGGTTCCGGAGCCGGTCTCGTTCGAGCAGGTCCCTGGCACAGATTGCGAGGAGATGGTCGCCGGTCAGTTCGGCCCCGGTCTCGTCCACCACGATCACGCGGTCGCCGTCGCCATCGAAGGCGAGGCCGAGATCGGCGCGGTGCTCGCGTACGGCGGCGATGAGGTCTTGCGGATGCGTCGAACCGCAGTTCCGATTGATGTTGGCGCCGTCCGGCGAGCAGTGGATGGGAATTGTATCCGCGCCCAGCTCGGAGAAGACGATCGGCGCGATCTTGTAGGTGGCGCCGTTGGCGCAATCGAGGACGATCTTGAGTCCTTCGAGGGTCATGTTGTCCGGAAAGGTGTTTTTGACGAAGACGATGTAGCGGCCGGCCGCGTCTTCGATGCGCCGGGCCTTCCCGATCATTTCGGCGGTGGGCCGGCTGTCTTTGATGCGGCCGGACGTAATGAGGTCCTCGATTTCGTCCTCTTCCGCGTCGGGCAGCTTATAGCCGGTGCGAGAGAAGATCTTGATGCCGTTGTCCTGATAGGGGTTATGGGACGCGGAGAGGACCAGGCCAGCGTCGGCGCGCATGCTGCGGGTGATGAAGGCAATGCCAGGGGTGGGCATCGGCCCGACAAGCAGGACATCCACCCCCATCGAGCAGATGCCGGCGGTCAGGGCGCTCTCGAGCATATAGCCGCTCACCCGCGTGTCTTTCCCGATGAGCACCGAGTGACGGCGCCCCGGGTGCTGGGCACAGACATGGGCCGTGGCGCGCCCGATTTCCAACGCCATTTCCGCTGTCATGGGGTGGAGATTGGCGACCCCGCGAACGCCGTCTGTACCGAATAAACGTGCCATGCAAATGCCTCCTGAACAACTGGCCCGAGGGGCTCAGCCCAAAGCCCTGGGAGGATGCCAGAGGCGGCTGACACTGTCCACAATCGCTTGCAACCAGGTGGTGCCGTGTTCGCGAACTTCGATGGGAATGGCCGCGACTGTTTCCGGCCAACTGGGCGAGGCGGAGAGCGTGGCGGGCAGCGCGGCCAGGAAGTGGTCCCGATCCTGCGCGCCGAGGCTGTCCTCCGGCTCGACGACCAGGGCCACCTCCAGGTGCGGCCAGGACTCCTGAAAGAAACGCTGCGAGTCAATGGCCCGGGCCATGGACTCGTCTTCCTTGCCGGTGAGCAAGTCGATGGACTCCGGCACCTTTTCGGCCAGTTGGCGGAGGCGCAGGATCCGCTCGCGGACCGCCTCGGACAAGCGCCGGCAGGCGCCCTCGTGGCAGGCCTGCGCGAAGGGGTCGTTGGGCAGGAGAGGCCCGCGCACGTGGCGGTACCACTGCTGCAAGGCGCGCAAGTTCCCGATATAGATCAGGTTATTGATGACCACCCGTGTCAGGTCCTTGTAAACGCGGGGATCGTAGGGGATGCGCGCGGAGCCCATGCCGGGCGGGTCGCAGTAAACGATCTTGTTTTCGTCGAGCACGTCCTTGCGACAGATGCTGCCTGCCGGCACGACGTTGCCATAGCCGA
>SLOV01000246.1 GCA_007132345.1 Kiritimatiellia bacterium | reverse complement strand
GGTCGCGGGGGCTACGGCGGTGGTCGGGGTCGCGGCGATGGTGGCGGTCGCGGCGGCCGGGGTGGCGGCGGCGGCGGTGGCCGCGGCGGCTATTGATGGTTTTCTAGCAAGGAACGCGGATCCCGCCGCAAGGCGAGATCCGCGTTACCTCTGACCGGCACGGGGGTGTCGGTTATTCGATCACCAGGCCGGCGAGATCCTCGCGGGGCGGCGGAACCTGCGGGTCCATCTCTTCCAGCGTCTGGCGCACAATTTCGGATACCGCAAGGTTTCGGAACCATTTCCGGTTTGCGGGGATGATGTACCAGGGCGCGTGGTCCGTACTGCACTTCTCCATGGCCGCCTCAAAGGCCTCGATGTAGTCGTCCCAGCGGGCCCGCTCTTTGATGTCGGCGCTGCTGAACTTGTAGTTCTTGTGGGGGCGATCGATCCGCGACTGAAAACGGCTCTTCTGCTCGTCGGGATCGATGTAGAGAAAGAACTTCAGAATCCGGGTTCCGTTTTCGGTCAAGTGCTTCTCGAAGTTGTTGATCTGCTCGTAGCGCTTCGACCATTCGGCTTTCGGCACCAGGTTCCGCACCCGCACAATGAGGACATCCTCATAATGTGAGCGGTTAAAGATGCCGATGTTGCCACGGCGCGGCATGGCCATGTGAATGCGCCATAAATAGTCATGCGCCAGTTCCAGGTCCGAGGGAACCTTGAAGGATGAAACCTGGCAGCCTTGCGGGTTGAGGCAGGACATCACATGGCGGATCGTACCGTCCTTGCCGCTGGCATCGATGCCCTGAAGGGCAATCAACAGGGCGCGCTCGCTCTCGGCGTAAAGCTTGTATTGCAGATCGAAGAGCGCATCCCGGTTTTCGGCCAGCCGCGCTTCGCCATCCTTACGGCTCACGCCGCCGCGATAGCGGGGATTGAACTTGCCCAGATCCACTTTCGAGCCGGGCTTGACGCGGAGTTTGTCGATAAACTTCATCCTAAACCTCCTTGGTGTTTTAGTTTCTACAGACTTGCCGGTATCAGTCTGTCACGTCACTGTAACCATGACAAGGCCGCGATTCGAGGTCGCACGGCCGGGAGCGTTTTGAAGGAGCACTCATGAAGCGATGGTTCTGGATAGGAGGAATTTGCATGATGGCGTTTCAGGCATGGGCCGAGCCGGTGCAGATGACGTTCCGCGTTACGGCGGCGAATGTTCCGGAAGGCCGGGTGGTGCAGATCACCGGAAACCTCGACGAACTCGGTAACTGGTCCGGTACAGGACTGGAACTCACCGCAGGCGAAGCGGGCGTCTGGGAGGGATCGATTGCCGTTCCGCGCGGCACCGAACTGGAATTTAAGGTGACACTCGGCACATGGGCCGAGGAAGCGCTGGGTCCCGATGGCGCCGTTCCCGGCAACCACACGCTGACCGCGAGCGAGGAGCGCGTGGTGGAGGTCGAAGTGCCTGGCTGGAAGGCGCCTGTCGAAGTGCAAAGCCAGATCACCGGCACGGTGGTGGTTCATCCGGGTATGGAAGGAGACGGGATTTTGCCCCGTGATGTGCAGGTCTGGCTGCCGCCCAGCTATGAAACCAACCGAAGACGCCGCTACCCGGTGCTTTACATGCACGACGGCCAGCAGGTGTTCGACCCTGCCACGTCCACGTTCGGCGTGGCCTGGGACGTTGACGAAACCGCCACCCGCCTCATCGAAGAGGAGAAACTCCGCGAAATCATTGTGGTGGCCATCAATAATACCCCGCAGCGCGGGGAGGAATATGGCGATGGTGAGTTGGGACGGCTCTACATGGATTTCATCGTGAACCGCCTCAAGCCGTTCATCGACGAAACCTACCGCACCATGCCGGCGCGGGAGCATACCGGCACCATGGGCGCCTCCATGGGCGGGCTCATCTCCTTCCTGCTCGTCTACCGTCATGGCGATGTCTTTTCCAAGGCGGGCTGCCTCTCGCCTGCGTTCTTTCTCGACTTCCGCGAGTTGCGCCAGGCCGATTGGCCGACGCAACCAACCCTCCTCTACATAGACAACGGCGGCGTCGGCCTCGAGCAGCTACTCCAGCCGGGTTGCGATCTCATGCTCGAAACACTGCAGGAGAAGGGTTTTGTCCTGGGTCGCAACCTCTTCTGGATGCAGGACGAAGAAGCCGAACACAACGAGGCTGCCTGGGCCGAGCGCGTCTGGATGCCCCTCTCCATGATGTATGGTCGCGGCCGGCAACCGTGGAAGACGCGGGCGCGCAGCGTACCGACCCCCGTTTATGCAGATTGGACGCTGGAACCCGACGCCATCGTGGAGGTCGGCTCTTTCACAGCCGTTGGCTACGAAGAAAAGATCGGCGGCCCCCTCATGCACGAACGCGCCATGGCACTATGGGAAAAATTCTCCAACAACGCCGCCCAGCTCGACGCCCCTCGTAATCCGGAGGAACCGGAAACTGTCGGCGTCACCACCGCGGGTCAATACTGGCGCGACACCTTCTACCTCGCCGGCCTTGTGGTCGCCGATGGCAGCGCCGTTCCGGAAGGGATGACAATGCGCGAGGTGCCAGGCGGGCACTATCTCCAATTCACCCACACCGGTCCGGCCGCCAGCCTCAAGGAGGTCTTCGAATACCTCTATAACTGGTGGATTCCCCGTTCCGATTTCGTGTTTGGCCAGGGCTCCGTCGAGCTTTACGGCCACGACTACCAGGCCGATGCCGAGGACGCAGTGGTGAGGATTCTTTTCCCGTTGGAAGAGGAATAGGCCCCATCGCCTTTACGGCGCCGCCGACCCGGGGTAGCTTGCCCACGTGCAGGGGGTATGGAAACCATGTCGCAGCCTGTGGGGCGTGTGCGCAGTCGCGTGGCTCCTCGTGCCAACGGTGTACGGTCAGTTGGTGCGCGAAGCCAATACCTCCATCGACATTCAACTCGTCGCAGGGCCCCCCGCCGCTCCGACTATTAACGGGACCCTGGCAGGCGACGAAGCCGACTACGGCGCGCCTCGCGCCGTGCAGGACACGCAGACCGGGTTCGGCGACAATACCGATCCCGGCGCCGCGAACGCCAACGGTTCGGAACTCAACGCCATCTACGGCGTCACCGGCGCGGGTCAACTCAACCTGCTCGTCACGGGGAACCTGGAGAACACACCGAACCCCTACCAGAAACTCTTCATCTTCATCGACTCCGCGCCCGGCGGCCAGAACCGCCTGCTGGGCGGTGCCGGAGATGGCGATGTGAACCGCCTCGGCGATGACGGCAGTGGAAACGGTCTGCGTTTCGACGCCGGGTTCGAAGCGAATTACGTCATCAAAGCCAACGGCGACGCCTCCAACTATTATTTCGATCTGATCGACCTCGGCACGGGGACGAAAACCTTTCTCGGCGCCATTCCGCCCGGCGGAAGCGACGCCCTCGGGCTTGGCATGCTCGCCGCCATCGACAACAGCAATACCGGCGGTGTCACCGGCGGATCGGGACCCGGCGACGGCAGCGGCGTCACCACCGGACTCGAAATGCGGATTCCGTTCGATATCATCGGTAACCCGGTCGACCCCATCCGCATCTGTCTGGTCCTCGCCAACCCCTCCGTCGACATTGTGGCCAATCAGACGCTGGGCGGCCTCGGCGGTTCGCCGAACCTCGGCGAGCCGCGCAACGTCAACTTTGCATCCATGCCCGGCGCCCAGTTCGTTTCCATCGCCAACGCGGGCGGCGCCGGCATCTCGTACCAACTCGTCGACGCATTTCCGGGCCTCTCCTTCACGGCGCCGCTCGACATCGTGACACCGCCTGGCGAAACGAACCGCCTCTTCGTGGTCGAACGCCCCGGCCGCATCAGCGTCATCACCAACCTCGCCAACCCGACCGTCACCACGTTTCTCGATATTCAGAGCCGCGTCACCGGTGGCGCGTCCGGCAACGACGAGCGCGGGCTCATGGGCCTCGCCTTCCATCCCGACTACGCCGCGAACGGCCTTTTCTACGTCTTCTACACCGGCGACGCCACCACCGGCCTGGGGTCAGGCCTTCACACCATTCTTTCTCGCTTCAATGTCGCGGCCGGAACGCCGAACCAGGCCGACCCCGATTCCGAACTCCGCTTCATCATCCAGCGCAATCGCGCCAACAACCATAACAGCGGCGCGCTCGCATTCGGCCCGGACGGATACCTGTACGTCTCCCTGGGCGACGAAGGCGGCGCGAACGACAACTGGAACAACAGCCAGCGCATCGATCATAACTATTTCGCCGGCATTATCCGGATCGACGTCGACATGCGCCCCGGCAACCTGTTGCCGAATCCGCATCCCGCCTCCACCACAAACTACTGGGTGCCCGCCGACAACCCGTGGGTCGGCGCCACCAGCTTTAACGGCGCCGCCGTCGACCCTGCGAACGTCCGCACCGAATTCTACGCCGTCGGGCTGCGTAACCCCTGGCGGATCAACTTCGATCCGTTGACCGGCGATCTCTACTGCGCGGATGTTGGGCAGAGCGCCCGCGAAGAAGTGAATATCATCCGCAAAGGAGGGAACTATGGCTGGGCCTTCTATGAAGGCACCATCAATGGCCCGAAGATCGCGCAGGCGCCGCCCGGTTTCGTGCAGGATCCGCCCATTCTCGAATATCTCCACGGCACATCCGAGTTCCGGGGCCGCTCCATTACCGGTGGGCAGGTCTACCGTGGCGACCGGTATCCCGAACTGCTGGGGCGCTATGTCTTCGCCGACTTCGTCAGTGGCCACCTCTGGACCCTGCGCTACGACGGCACGACCGGCACCGAATGGACCCGGCTGCTTACCGAGGCCGGGCTCGTCACCTTCGGCGTCGATCCGCGCAACGGCGATATCCTCGTCGGTAGCCTGCCCGGCAACCGGATCCGGCGGCTCGTACGCAACATCGGCGGCGATGCAGGCCCGCTTCCTCCAACCCTTTCCGATACCGGCGTCTTCTCCGATCTCGAAGCGCTCACTCCGCACGCGGGCGTCGTGCCCTACGACATCAACGTGCCGTTCTGGTCCGACGGCACAGAGAAATGGCGCTGGTTCAGCGTGCCCGAGCTTTCCGACACCATCGGCTTCGATCCCGCCGGGCACTGGACCTTTCCCGAAGGCACCGTGTGGATCAAACACTTCGAAATCGAAACCATCACAGGGGTTCCCGAATCGGCGCGGCGCCTCGAAACGCGGATTCTGGTCAAAGACGAAGAGAACGTCTCCGGCTTCACCTATCGCTGGGGCAGCTCGACAACCGATGCCACGCTCGTGCCCGAAGCCGGGCTCGACGAAATGATCGTCATCGACGATGCAGGTGTCATTCGCACCCAGGTCTGGCGCTACCCTGGCCGTTCGGAATGCATTCTCTGCCACCGCGCCTCCGCGGGCGGTGCGCTCAGCTTCCATACCGTGCAAATGAACCGTGACCGCATCGATGGGGTCGTGACGCAGAACCAGATCACGGCGCTCAGTGCGGCGGGCTATTTCAGCGAACCCGTCCAGAACGTGAACCTACTTCGCGCCCTGCCTGCGCTCACCAACGAGTTCGCCAGCATCGAGTCGCGGGCGCGCGCTTATCTCGAAGCCAACTGTGCCATGTGCCATCGCCCCTCCGAAGGCATTGGCTTCTTCGACTCGCGCGTTCACACGCCGCTCTCCCAGGCGGGCATCGTGAATGGCGCCATCAACAGCGATTTCGGGAACCCGCTCAATCGCCTGCTGGTGCCCGGCGATCCTACGCATTCCATGCTGCTCACCCGCATTGCCAGCGATGGGCCCGGCCGCATGCCGCCGGTGTCGAGCAGCGTGGTTGACACGCAGGGCGTGGCGCTTGTCACCGCATGGATCAACCAGCTCAGCGGATATCAGACCTTCGAAGAGTTCCAACTCGCCTCCTTCGGCTCTACCAATGCCCCCGGCACCGGCCCCAACGAAGATTTCGATGGCGACGGTGCATCCAACTGGCTCGAGTGGCTCACTGGCACCGATGCCGATGACGACACCGACTTCTGGGCCATTGAGGGACAACTCACCAACGTCGCCGAGAGCGGTGTGCCGCCGGTCTACACCATTCGATTCGAGCGATTGGCCAACGTCGGCTTCGAAGTGCAGTGGACCACGTCCATTGTCCAGAACATCTGGTACCCGCTCGATACGCCCGCCAACCGGCCCTTCTTCATCAGTGTGGACATGCTGGAAGAGATCACCGACACCGATGCCGATGCCGCGGAAAAATTCTGGCGCGTGCGCGTCTACGAGCCGTAACGCTTCATGAAAAAAACGCTGCAGATAACCCTCGTGCTTGCCGCGCTCTTCGCTGTTGGAAGCCTGCGCGCTGACGAATCCCCCGCCGACACAAGGCCGCACGCCAAAGAAGGCTTCGCGACCGTCTATGACAAGGAGGGCCGCCTCTGGGTCTTCCGCGACGGCTCACCCGAGCACCACGCCTATCTCGAAGACGGCATACCCACGCGCTACGTCACCCGTCCCGGCGTCGGCCCTGGCGGCATCACGCTGCGATCCCCCGAAGGCGAAACCATTGTCGAGTATGTCGTGGCACAGCCCGGCTTTCTCACCGAAATCGACAAAGACGGCCGCCTGTGGGTCTTGCGCGTCGGATCTCCGGAGCACGAGGCCTATCTGGAGAAAGGCAAGCCCGCCCAGCAGGTGATCCGTCCCGGCGCTGGCCCCCTTGGCCTCACTGTCAAGTCGGTCGACTTGGACACCATCGATGCCTATCTCGAAGCCGTGTCCGGCTGAGATTGGACGACGAGTTGTTACCGTCAAGGGCGCTGCATCATACAGCGCCCTTGCAACGTGCCGAGGCGCTCGCGATTCGGCGCCAACTGGGTTTGCCCCGGCACGGTGCTCTGGGCAACGCTCAACAACATCCATCACAAGCAAGAAGAGCTACTCGATCAAATACCCCGTACATGTCCAAGTTGAAGGGGTGGAACCCCCCGGCGCACACGGCCGGTGAACAAGATTGCGTCGGACGGATTCATCTGTCATAGATGTCTGTGGCGAGACAAGTTTCGGGGATTCAGTGCCATGCAGCGGAGTATTCCTGCGGCCGGGCCAATGATTTGGCTCGTTAGGATGGTGCAACAAGGAGAAGCAATGAACAGGAACAATCTCAACTTGCAGAGAATGCTTGCATGGGTATCGACGCTCATGCTTTTGGGGGCAACAGCGGGTTTCGCTGCGGAATCCGCGCGCGGGCAGCCGCCCATGCCAGCAATCAACGTAGAAGTTTTCCCGAAGAACGTCACCGTTTGCGAGGGCGAAGCCGTCACGTTCACCTTTGTGACGCGGATGGTCGGTGGATTCGAAG
>SLOV01000345.1 GCA_007132345.1 Kiritimatiellia bacterium | reverse complement strand
CCATGAAGCATCTATTGATCGTGGACGACGAAAAGGGAGCGAGGGAATCGCTTCGCGCCATCTTTGAAAGAGAATATCGCGTCTCCGCCGCCGCCGATGCTGCCCAGGCCATCAACGCCTTATCGCGTGAACCGGTCGACCTGCTCCTCCTCGACATCATCATGCCGGACAAAGACGGGATCACCTTCCTGCGTGAAGCGAGAGAGATGTATCCGGGCCTGCCGGTCATCATGGTCAGCGCCTCGACATCGGTCCGGTCAGTCGTTGAGTCCATGCGCATTGGCGCCTGCGACTTCGTGGCCAAGCCGTTCGACGTCGAGGAACTGCGCCGCCTCGTCCGTCGCTCGCTGCAAAGCGATGCCATGGAGCGGCAGGTCCAGGTGCTCCGCTCCACTATGGATGCGGAGTACCCCGTGGATGGCATCATCGGACACGCCGCCACCTTCCGCGCCGTCCTCGCGGACGCCCGCAAGGCCGCCGCCACCGACGCCACCGTACTCATCGAAGGAGAGAGCGGCACCGGCAAAGAGCTCGTCGCCCGCATGATTCATCAACTTGGCCCGCGCGCCGCCGAGCCGTTCGTGCCCGTCCACTGCGGCGCCCTCTCGGAGTCGCTCATGGAAAGCGAGTTGTTCGGCCACGAGAAGGGCGCCTTCACCGGAGCCGACCGCCGCAAACTGGGCCGGTTTGATCTCGCCGGCAGCGGCACACTCTTCTTCGACGAAGTCTCCGAAATGAGCCCCGCAACCCAGGTGAAACTACTGCGCGTGCTGCAGGAACACGAGTTCATGCGCGTAGGCGGCACCCGGATTATCCCCACCAATGCACGCATCCTGGCCGCCTCCAACGTGAACCTTCGCGAGGCCATCGAAGCCGGCACCTTCCGCAGCGATCTCTACTATCGGCTGAGCGTTGTGCCGATTGAGCTCCCCCCACTCCGCGATCGCATGGAAGACATCCCGCTGCTCTCGGAGCACTTCCTTCACCTCTACAAGCAGCGCATGCATGTGGCCTGCAAAGGATTCTCCGCCGACGCCATGGAGCGGTTCTGCGCCTATCCCTGGCCGGGCAACGTCCGCGAACTACGCAACGTCGTCGAACGGATGCTCGTGTTGCATGGCAAGAACGCGATGCTGCGCGTGGAACACCTGCCACCCGAATTCCAGTTCCAGAGCGACCCGGCAAAGAACCGCATCGGATTGGACGAAAACCCCTCGCTCACCAAAGCGGTCGAAGCCTTCGAACGCAAACTGGTCGAACAGGCGCTCGTCGAGGCCAATGGCGTTCAGACCCGCGCCGCCGAGTTGCTGGGCACCACCCGCCGCATTCTCAAATATCGCATGGACAAACTCTGCATCACGCCGCCAAACGGGCAACCGTGAAAGGCGAAGAGCATGGACAGGTCGTCATTGATTCAGCCGCCCGTCCCCACTACCGTCGCCCCCGTGCAGATCTGTATCTGGAACCAGGTGCGTTTCGAGATCCCGTCAGACTGGGAGATGCTCCGCTTCTCGAAGTCGCTGAACGAAGGGCAATGCGCCTTCGCCGACCGGTATGCCTTCCGCCTCGAGTGGACCTGGAAATCGGTGCCGCACGAGCCCGATTTCGAACGGATCCTCTCCGCTTACCGCGCCAGCCTGGAAAAGAAGGGGCGACTGAAGGAGCCCGAACTCGACCGGATCGGCGACTGGCATGGCCTCATCGGGCAGGAGCAGTTCACCGAGAAATCGTGGACGGTCGAAGAGGGCACCCTGCAAGCGCAACTGCACGAACAGGAACGGATGGTCTCGCGATGGGGCCGCTATCTCCCCGAGCAGAACCGCCTTGCGGAATTCGTCTTTCTTGGCGATCCGCCCCGGGATCGCGCCTTCGAATCTGCCCTGCTGAAGAGTGTGCGGGTCGAGCCGGTGTATCCCGGCAACATGCAGCGCTGGCGCGCTTTTGGCCTTGATGCCCTCGCGCCGGCCGATTTCCACCTTTCGGTCTGCAACGTCGAACCGGCACGCTGCAGACTGCAATTCGTTTCGGAGGACGAGCGCGAGTCATGGACCGTGCAGCGCCTCGGCATGATCGACGAATGGCTCAAGGTTTCCATACCCGAGTGGTTCCAACGCCAGCACCCGCCCGCTGTGCAAGAGATGCAAACCCGCGAAGCCCGACAGGCGGGCCACGATCTCCTCACAGCGTCCGGTGTCGTACCGGCCCGCGGTCTGCGCCAGCCGCTCCGCCATTACGATGCCGCCGCATGGCGCTGCCCCTCCGATGGACGTCTCTACACCATGCGCCGACTCCTCAGCGAACCGCACGGCATCGCCATCCATCAAGTACCTGGCATGGAACTCGCCTGCTGCCCGCGCGTAGGAGCGTTATCGTGACCCGCGACAACGCCACGCTCACACGCGAATCGGAATTCAGTTGGCGACCGATGCTCCAGGCGCGCCCGCTCCGCAACGCCGCCGCGGAGGCTTTGTGGAAGGCCGATCGCACCCGATTCGAGATCGTCGTGCCCACGCGCCACAACCGCCGATTCATTCCCCCGATTTCCTGGGTTGTACGTCCGCCAAAAATTCGTACTATAGCCCTCGACTCGATCGGGGTCATGGTATGGGAGATGTGTGATGGGTCGCATACCGTCGAGACCGTCATCGAACGTGTTGCAGAGCGGTACCGGCTCACGTTTCATGAAGGCCGTGTTTCGGTGGTGGCCTTCTTCCGTGGCTTGCTCGAACGAGGTGCCATCGTGATGATCGCCGGAGCCAACGAAGAAATAGCCGGAACAGACATGAAGCGCGAACAGCAATCCGTCCAGCGTGGCGAAACAAATCGGGACGATCCGTCGTGACGTGGCGGGCGCTTCTTCTTGGCCTTTTCGGTGCGGCTTTTGTCTGCGCCTATACCTATTTTAACGATCACATCATGCAGCAGACGATGTTTGTGGGCAATAACATGCCCATCTCCGTCTATGGACTGCTCGTCTTGTTCATGATGTTCGGCTTCCCGCTGATCCGCCGGCTCGCCCTGAAGCGCGGGGAATTGGCGACGATCCTTTTGCTCACGCTCATCGCTTGCGCCATCCCCGGCTCGAACCTGTTGCGCCTCTTCACCTCGACGCTGGTGCTGCCGCACCGCTTTGCACGCACCGAGGCTGGTTGGGAAAACCAGGAGATCCTCTCTCTGGCACCCGAAGCCATGTTCGCCGACATCTCGGAGAACGAAGAGGTTGTGCTGAGCGGTTTCACGCGCGGCCTGGCCGAAGGCGACCGCCGCATTCCCATCAGCACCGTGCCGTGGAGCGCCTGGGTGCGCCCGATGCTCTTCTGGATTCCCCTCATCCTTTCCCTCTGGATTTCGCTCATGGGGCTCGCCCTGGTGGTGCACCGACAATGGATGGACCACGAACACCTACCCTACCCACTCGTCACCTTCACCACCTCCCTCCTCCCCGAAGCGGACGGAAGCCGCTCGCCCATCTTCAAGAACCGCCTCTTCTGGATCGGGTTCCTCATCGTCTTCCTGATCCACAGCTACAACTACGCGAACGTCTGGTTCGACGATTACCTCGTGGGCGCCGTGCCGCTGGGTGTCGATTCCAGTTCGCTCACCAGCCTCTTCCCCAACTTCGAAATGGGCGGCGGCGGCGCGCTGCTCGGCGATCCGCAATTCTACAGGATCTACTTCACCGTCGTCGCCATTGCCTATTTTCTCCCCAAAGACGTCTCGCTCTCCCTTGGCATCGGCCCGTTCTTCTATTTCTGGGTCGTCGGTATCCTCGCCACCTACGGCATCGCCGCGACCGGCTGGCAGGGCGGCTGGGCCACGGGGATCAGCCGGGAGTCCACCCTCACGATGGGCGCCTTTCTCGCCATGCTCGCCGTCATGCTCTATACCGGCCGACACTATTACAGCAGTGTCTTCCTCCGCGCCCTGGGACTGCAAAAGGGTCAGAAGATCGGCGACGAAGCAATCTGGGGCGCCCGCGTCTTTCTTGTGGCCATCGTGTTCTTCATCGTCTACTGCCGCATCGTCGTGGGCCTCGACTGGTTGCTCGCCACCTTGTATGCGCTCGGTTGTGTCGGCATCTACCTCGTCATGGGCCGGCTCATCGCTGAAACGGGCCTCTTCTTTGTCGCCACCGTGGGCGCGCCCGTCACCGTCCTCTGGACCTTCATCGGAGCCCGTGCCATCGGCCCGCAAAGCCTGCTGCTCATGTTCCTTCTCAGCCTGATCCTCTTCTACGACACACGCGAAGCCCTGATGCCGTTCATCGTCAACGCCCTCAAACTCGCGGACGACTGCCGAATCAAACCCACGCGCGCCGCCTCCGCGGGCGTGCTCGCCCTCATCGTCGGCCTCGGTGTCGGCATTCCCGTCACCCTCTACTTCCAATACAACCATGGCATTGACCTTTCGGCCTGGCAAAACGATCAGCCGAAGGTTCCCTTTAACGACACCATCGGCATCATCCAGCGCCTCGAAGCCCAGGGCCAACTCGAAGAAGCGGGAACCGCCTCCGGTCTCGGCATGCTCCGCTATATGAGCCTGCACCGCCAGGGCGTCGGCATGTTCACCGGCGCCGTGCTCGCCGTGTTTCTCTTCTCCGCCCTGCGCCTCCGCTTCGTCAACTGGCCCCTCCATCCCGTCCTCTTTCTCATGTGGGCCACCTATCCCGGCCGCTGCTTCGCCACCTCGTTCCTGCTCGGCTGGATCATCAAATCCGCCATCACCAAATATGGTGGCGCCACCATCTACCAACGCCTCAAACCCACCATGTTCGGCGTCATCGCCGGCGAAATGCTCGGCGGCCTGCTCCCCATGGTTGTGAGCGTCATCTATTACCTCTCCACAGGCAAAGTTCCGCTCAGCTTCGGGATCATGCCCGGATAATCCCCCATGAAGACGATCGACGTTCAATCCCAACCGATCCTCAGCTTCGCCCGAACCCTGGGCCTGGCGCTCTCCGCCGTGCGCTATCGCCTTTTCCGTGCCGCTGTCACCGTCACCGTCATTGCCGTGGCCATGGCCTTTCTCGCCAACATCCTCAGCGAAAGCCTCATCAAAGGCGCCATCGCCGTCCACGCCCGTGACGGCATTCGCGAGATGCGCCTCGCCGAAACCTGGGTCGCCAACCTCTCCGTTCCCATGCCGGGCACCGCGCTCATCGATCGCCTCGCCGGCCACGACGAAGAGCCCTCCCGCATACGCGAGATCGCCGGCCTGGCCGACATCTCCGAAGACGAATTGGCCGACCTCGTGCCGGTTGCCGTTCAGGCCCGGACCTATCTCCAGTTCTTCGAACGCCTCGACTATGGCCGGCGCCGCGTCCTGGTGGGCACCGCCTCCGGCCCCGACATCTTCCGCCGCCTTGCCGACGATCCCGCCGCCGTGCAACGCCTCTTCGACGGCCTGCTCACCATGCTCTCCTACCGCTTCCCAACCGAACGGCCAGACCTGGAACAATTTCTTACGGAGTGGCCCCAGCTCGATGCCTGGATCGAACAAATCCGTGCTGGTCAGGCCAGGGCCATTCGCGACGTCCATCGACACCTCGACGGACGCCACCTGCTCGCCGCGCTCGCCGAAGCCGACGGCCCCTTCGGTGAGATCCTCGCCGAATCCGGGTTCGAACTCGACGACGAAGAACGGGCCTTGATCGCGGCGCGCGCCCGCGAAGCATACCGCGCCTATCTCATCGAAGCCTCGCTGGCCGAGTTTGAAATCCGCCAGAACATCGCCGCCCGCCGCGACATCCTCCCCAGCGACGTCGCGCCGCTGCTCCTCTGGAACCTGCTCCGCGACGAAGATCAGGCCGGCTGGCTGCTGGGCCGCATGCAGGCCCTCGATCTTGAGAGCGACGATCTCGACGCAGCAACCCTCGCCCGGCTGGCCCGCGAGAAAGCGCGCGAGCGCCTGATGATGGTCGCCGAACTCGCCACCGCCGATACAGGCGGCGGCTTCCTCGGGCTCGGCCAACGCATGACCTGGCTCGCCTTTGTTTCCATGCTCGTCTGCGTCGTCGGCATCGCCAATGCCATGCTCATGTCCGTCACGGAACGCTTCCGCGAAATCGCCACGCTCAAGTGCCTCGGCGCACTCGACGGGTTCATTATGACCGTCTTCCTCATCGAGGCGGCCATCCTTGGCGTGGTCGGCGGCGTTGCAGGCGCGATCGGTGGCCTCATCATCGGCGTTCTACGCATGCTCTTCCGCTTCCGGACCCTGCTGCTCGAGGCGTTCCCCCTCACCCCTCTCTTTTTCGCCAGCCTCGTCTCGATCGGTGTCGGCGTCCTCCTCGCCGCCGTCGCCGCCGTCTATCCATCCCTGCGCGCCGCCAAGCTCGCCCCCATGGAGGCAATGCGCATCGAATGAAGGCACCCACCGCCATGGCGACCCCGCCCACCGCGCCCCGCAAGGAGGAGCGCCGCATCATCATCCGTACCCTCGGGATGAAGAAGCAGTACAATCGCAAGGGCCAGATCACCCACGCCCTGCGCGGCATCGACGTCGAGATCTATTCGGGCGAGTTTATTGCCGTCATGGGCCCCTCCGGTTCCGGTAAGAGCACATTCTTTAATATGATCGGTGCCCTCGACAGCCCCAGCGAAGGCCGCGTCTTCATCGATGAAGTGGACGTCGCCCAGCTCACGGCCGAAGAGTTGGCCTTTCTGCGTTGCCGAAAAATCGGGTATATTTTCCAAAGCTACAACCTCATCCAGTACATGACCGCTCTCGAAAACGTCACGACCCCCATGGCCTTTGGCGGCGTCGAACCCGACGACGCCCGCAAGCGCGGCATGGAAATCCTCGAACTCGTCGGCCTGCAAGAACGCTGGTCCCACCGCCCCATCGAAATGTCTGGCGGCCAGCAGCAGCGCGTCGCCATCGCCCGCGCCCTCGCCAACCGGCCTACCGTGCTGCTCTGCGACGAGCCCACCGCGAATCTCGACCATCACACCGGCCAGGAGATCCTGGATATCCTCCAGAACCTGAGCCAGAACCAGGGCGTCACCATCATCTGCGCCACGCACGACCACCGCATGATGAACGTTTGTGACCGACTCATGTGGATCCGGGACGGCGGCATCGAACGCATTGCACGCCGCGACGAAGTAGAAGTGGAACTTGCCGGAATCGAAGGCGAATGAAGAACCGATCGACAACCATCTCCTGCGCCGCCATCGCGCTGCTGCTCGCCGGCACGGCCTTCGCCGCGCCGGGCCTCCGCTTCGATGCGGACATCGAAGCGCTTACCCGCCACGCCCACCGCCTCGCGGGCACCGATGCCTACGAAGCCGCCGCCGGCCATGTCGAGGAGCGCCTGCGCGAAATAGGGATT
>SLOV01000108.1 GCA_007132345.1 Kiritimatiellia bacterium | reverse complement strand
TTCAGAAAGCGGGCAGCAGGAGGGCGTCATTGCCCAGCAGATCGCCGGTTGTGGGGGCGCCGAGCAGGAACATGGCGGTGAGGAATTCGCGGCGAAGCTTTTCGATGACGGCCACGACGGCGTCGGCCGAATCCATGGCCGGTTTCAGAAAGGGCGAAGCAAGACCGACAAGTGAGGCACCCAAAACCATGGCTTTGGCCATGTCGACGCCGGAGCGAATGCCGCCGGAGGCGATCAAGGTGAAGCGATCCCGACAGGGCGCAAGCAGACGCAGGGCGAGGGGCGTCGGAATTCCCCAATCTTGAAAGAGCAGACCCATGTCATCCTGGTCGGCGTGGCGGTGATGTTCGATGCGGCTCCACGAAGTGCCGCCGGTCCCGGCCACATCCAGGTGGCGAACGGGGGTGTCCACGAGCAGCGCTGCATCCTCGGGGGAAATGCCTGCGCCGACCTCTTTGAGCACCACGGGCACATCGAGATTGTGGGCCACGTCCGATATGCGTGCGGCGAGGTCGGTAAAATTGGTGTCGCCCTCCGGCTGAACGGCTTCTTGCAGGGGGTTGAGGTGAAGGTAAAGGGCGTCGGCGCCGACGGCCGCGATGGCCTCGCGGCAATGATCCGCTGTGAACCCATAGTTTAACTGCACGGCGCCAAGGTTTGCGAAGAGTAGGGTAGTGGGCGCATGCTCGCGCAGGGCGAAGCTGGAGCGGGCCTCCGGGTTCGTAAACATGACGCGTTGCGACCCGCAGCCAAGCGCCACGCCGCATTGCTCGGCGGCCATGGCCAGATTCCGGTTGATGGTGCGCACGACGTCGTGGTTGCCGCCGGTCATTGAAGAGATGAGGAGCGGAAAGGAGAGGCGTTTGCCCATGAAGAGGCAGGAAGGGTCGACTTGTTCGCGCGCGATTTCGGGCAGGGCGCGGTGTCGCAATCGAACCTGGTCGAAATAGAATCTGCGTCGGTCCACGTCCCGGTCGGAGCCGATGATCTCGATGTGCTGGATTTTGCGATCGTTGGTGGGGTCGCTCATGTGCGCTCCAGGCGGGTATGGGCCTGCATCAACTCGCCGGGGTTTGTCTGAGCGGCCAGCAGCGACAGCTCGCCACAGAGGACACAGGCCGCGGCGATGGCCGCGAGGCGGCGCGCATTGCCGCCGCTGGGCCGCGACGCGCAGCAGCCGAGTTCCTCGAGATTGTTGCGAACGAACTCGAGGTTCTTGCCTGCTCCGACGGTGCCGACAATGATGTTGGGGAGGGTGGTGGAGAAGTAGAGATCCTCGCCGCGCGTTTCGGCATGAACAATGCCCTGAGAGCCTTCCACGATATTGGCGGCGTCCTGACCGGTGGCGATATAGAAGGCGAGCAGCATATTGGCGAAATGGGCGTTGGCACTGCGAATGCCGCCCGCGAGCAGCGTGCCGATTAAATTCTTCTTCGTGTTCAACTCCGCGATCCTTTCGGGAGAAGTCTTGAGAAACCGGCGGCAGAGCCTGCCCGGCAGCGTCATCTCTGCGACGACATACTTGCCGCGACCGAGGATGCCGTTCACGGCGGTGGCCTTCTTGTCGGTGCAGTAGTTGCCGGAAATGCTGACATAGCGCAGTTCCGGGAAGCGGCCTTTGAGCCATGCGATGACCCGGTCGGCGGCGGCGGTGACCATGTTGTGCCCCGAGGCATCGCCTGTCTGCATTTCGAGGCGGAGATAGAGCAGGTTGCCGACGATTTGCGAGTGAAAATCGAGAAAGCGGGTATGGCGGCTCTCGGCCTCGGCGGCGGCGGCGAGGTCCGGGGTGTGCGCGCGCAGGGTTTGGAGGATGGCCGCGGCGCGAGCGGCATCCGGGGCTTCCAGTAGGATGGAGCGGGTCATCCGGTCGTCTACGATGGTGAGGTAGATGCCGTCGCAGTGCATGGAGACGCGCGCCCCTCGTGCGACCGAGGGCCAGAGGGGCGACTCGTAGGTGGCGAGTGGGAAGGAGATTTCGCCCTCGACTTCCGGTCCGCGGAGGCGGGCTGGGCCGACGGTGTGCATCGGGATCTGGGCGAATTCGAGTGGTGTGGCGTCCGTCATGGCGGTCTCCGCGAGCGTGGCTGAGAAAAGAGGAGAGTCCTGTATTCCGTGCCGGGGCGGCAAGGAGAATAGCGCGATCTCTGGTTCTCCACGATTGATTCTTCGCAGCGGAGTTGCATAGAGTCGGCGAATCGACTGCCGGGCCCGTAGCTCAGTTGGTCAGAGCAGGGGACTCATAATCCTCTGGTCGGGGGTTCAAGTCCCTCCGGGCCCACCACTTTTCTGCCCGCACCGCCGCAGCGCCTCGTCTTAGAGGCGCTGAAGGGTTTCGGGGCGTTCCGCTGGCGGGGGAGGCGCGACGGTCTGGTTCTCCTGCTGCCGGGCCAACTGGTCCTTCATGTCCTGGAGTTCGAGATGGAGTTTCCGCGCCTGGAAAACGGATTCTTCCTGCGCCACCCGCATGCGGTCCAGCATCTCGGCTACAATGCCGACGAGAAAGATCGTGAGTGCGGCCCCGGCAAAAGCCCCGCCGGCGAAGCCAGACCATTTGTGGGGAAAGAAGCCGCCGGTCCGGATTTTGTGAACCATCAGAAATCCGAAGAACCCCGTGGAGACAAGCATGCACCAGGCGGCCATCTGGGTGAAGAAATGCAGGGGCTTGTAGTCGCGATAGGTCTTGAGAATGATGGAGGCCGTGCGACGTCCGTAGCGGAAGATGCTGCCCGCCACGCGCGACTCCCCATGTTCCCGGACGCCCCGTACCACAATCGGCACTTCCCGAATCGGCACCTGGGCGAAAGCCAGGGAAAGAAAGACTTCGTGGGTGTAGGTGAAGTCGCCAATCAGGATGAGCCGCAGGAACGCGTTTCGGGAATAGGCGCGGAACCCGCAGGAGACATCGTAGAAGCGCTTCTTGACCATGCTGCTGATCCAGCGGGCCATGAAATCGTTGCCCCAGCGTTTCACCGATGGCATTTCCGGGGTCAACGCCTTGTCAATGAAGCGGGAGGCCGTCACGAAGTCGGCCTCGCCGTCCAGAATCGGTTGGATGAGTTTGGGGATATCTTCCGGATTGAACTGGCCGTCGGCGTCGATGGTGACGACGATATCCGCGCCCATCTCCCCGGCCGCCGAGATTCCGGAGCGGAACGCCGCGCCCACGCCGCGTGGGTTCTCATGCCGCACCACCCGCGCCCCGGCCGCGGTCGCAATGGCGCTCGTGGCGTCGGTCGATCCATCGTCCACGACCAGCGTCAAAACTTCATCGACGCCATGAATCTGCCGCGGAATCCGGGTGAGCACCTCCTGCAGCGTCGCTTCCTCATTCAGGGCGGGTAGTTGTACAACAAGTCTCAAGGCAGGGCTCTCCTCCGTCAAAACGTATAGACCAGGAATCAGACCGGGCGCAAACAAAACAGCATGGCGGCAAATCTCCTTGGACCCGTTTCTTTCCCTGTGATACCGTCCGCCTCCTTGGTTGAACGATTGGGGTTTTCTCGTGATTCATTCGATGCGCTTTGCCTCTTACAGAGTCTGGTTAGGAACGGTCTGCCTGCTGGTGGGGCTGGCCTCTTTGTCTGTTCAGGCCGGCGAGGCCCTGGAGGCGCTGCCGATCGATATTCAGGCGGACCGGCTGGAATATCGGGACGAGCGCCGCTTTATCGTCGGCACCGGAAATGTCCGCATTTCCAGCGGGCCCGACATCATGCAGGCCGACTACATTTCGCTGGATACGCAAACCTATGATGCGCACGCCAGAGGGTCGGTTTATGTAGAGCGCGAGGGCCGAGTCTATCAGGGCGAGGAGGCCCGCTACAATTTCCGCACCCGACAAGGCGATTTTCTCGACTTCGAGGTCTCCGACCCGCCGTTTTTCATCACCGCCGCCGACACCGACCGGCTCTCTGAGAACGAGTTCTTTATGCGGAGCGCCATGATCACGACGTGCGGCCCGGATAGTCGCGAGTTCTATGCCCGGGCCCGGGAGGCCTTCGTGATCCGGGGCGACCGGCTGCGCGCCCGGCACGTCGTCTTTTATTACTGGGGCGTCCCGATCTTCTATTCGCCATTCGTCACGAAGCATCTCGGGGATCGAAGCACGGATATCGACATCGTTCCCGGCTACCGCTCACGCTACGGCGCCTTCCTCCTCACAGCCTATGGCTATCGAATCACCGACGAGCTGCGGGGACGGACCCGCGTCGATTATCGTGCCAAGCGGGGATTCGGTTTTGGACAGGACTTCCTCTGGCGGGACCCCGACGAAAGCCGGTGGCAGGGCGACTTCGCCGCCTACTATGCCGACGACAAGAAGGTCTATCGCAACGAACGCGAACGCAATATCCGCTCCGGTCTCGTCGACGAGAAAGACGAGCGATACCGGTTTCGTTTACGGCACCGGCATGGCCTGACCGACAACGACACATTGCGGCTCCGGCTGAATTACCTGAGTGACCCCTTTGTGCTGGAGGACTTTTTCGAGTCGGAGTTCCGGCTCAGCACCGTGCCGGAGAACTTCGCGACCGTCACGCACTACAACCCGCGCTACACCCTGTCTCTCTCCGTTGTGAAGCGGCTGAACGATTTCTTCAGCACCGTCGACCGGCTCCCCGAGGTGTCCCTGCAGGTGCCGCAGTTGCGGCTGGGCGAGACGCCCTTCTTCTACGAGGGCGAGTCGAGCGCCGCCTATCTGGAGCGACTCTTTCCGAAAGGCTCGGATGACAGGGACTACAGCGCCTTCCGCCTCGATTCCCGGCACATGTTCTTCTATCCCACGCGCCACTTCGGTTGGCTCAACGTTGTGCCGCGTAGTGGCTACCGGTTTACGTACTACAGCGCAGTGCCCGAGGTTCGCACCACCCTGGAGACCGTGGAGGGAGAGGACGAAGACGGGCTCCCGACGATCGAAGAGCGGGAGGTCACGGAAGTGCGCGACGGCAGCGGCGATTTGCGCAATATCTTCGAACTCGGTTTCGAGACCTCTTTCAAAGCCTTCAAGGAACTGCACAATCGGGACCGCAACGACTTTGACGTCGGCCTGCGCCATGTTTTCGAGCCCTTCACCGATTATACCTTCGTGCCCGAGCCCAACCTTCTCCCTTCAGATCTGTACCAATTCGACGAAGTCGACCGCCTGGGCAAACGAAACGACCTGCTCTTCGGCGTGCGCAACAAGTGGCAGACGAAGCGGAATCACCGCTTGCACGATCTCTTCGATCTCACGCTCTCGACCTTCTATTTCCTCGATCCAGAACCGGGTCAGAAGGACTTCTCCAGCCTGTTCATCGATGCGCGGCTCCGCTACTGGCGCAATTTCTGGCTCACCTTCGATGCCTCCTACGACTACATGACCGAGAACGAGTTCGAGACAGCGAACGTACAGACGGCGTGGCGCCTTGCGAACGGCAGCACCCTGGCCGCTGAATACCGGTTCCGCCGCGATCGCCGAGATCAGATCGCCGGCGAGATCAATCTCTTCCCCGACAATCGCTACTCCTATACGGGCTATGCGCGCTACGCCCTCGACGAAAGCCTGCTGGAGGAGCACTCGCACTTTATTCGATTCAAGTCCGACTGCCTCGGTTATGGATTGGGCGTGCGGCACCTTCAATATCTCGAAGGGGAAGACGACTACCGGGTCTGGTTCCAGTTCTGGTTGCTGGCCTTCCCGGAACGAATTGCCCAGTTGGGCCGCTGAGGCATGAAGGACGTCATGGCGGAGTATCTGGTTACCGGCGGCGCGGGGTTCATTGGCTCGAATGTTGTCGACGAACTCGTGCGTCGCGGCGCGCAAGTGCGGGTGTTCGACAATTTCTCGACGGGCCGCCGCGCCAATCTGGAATCGGTCCTGGCCGACATCGAACTGGTCGAAGGGGATCTACGCGACGCAGAGGCGCTGCGCGACGCGGTCCGTGGGGTGCGTTATGTCATTCACCTGGCCGCCTTGCCCTCGGTCATTCGGTCGGTCGAAGATCCGGAAACGACGCATGAGATCAATACAACCGGGACGCTGAAGTTGCTCCTGGCGGCGCGCGACGCGGGTGTGGATCGCTTCGTCCTGGCCTCCTCCTCCTCCGTCTACGGCGACACGCCCGAATTGCCGAAACGGGAAAGCATGCTGCCTCAGCCGCTGAGCCCTTATGCCCTTTCCAAACTCGACGGGGAGCATTATTGCCGCATGTTCCACTCGCTCTACGGCCTGAAAACGTATGCCCTGCGCTACTTCAATGTGTTCGGGCCGCGTCAGGACCCCGCCTCCTACTATGCCGCCGTGATTCCTCTCTTTATTGAAGCCCTCCAGCAAGGGCGTGCACCCACCATCTACGGAGACGGTGGGCAGACCCGCGACTTCACCTATGTCTCCGATATCGTCGCCGCGAACCTGCTCTGTTGCACCACCGCGCCCGAGGCGGCCGCGGGCGGCGTCTTTAACGTCGCCTGGGGCAATCGCATCTCGATTCTCGAACTGGCCCAGCGCCTGGCATCCATCATGGGCCGGGACGCCGCCCCCGTGCACCAGCCCGCCCGCCCCGGCGACGTGCGCGACTCTCAGGCCGACGCAGCCCTGGCTCGCGAGCGATTGGGATGGGCGCCGGCGGTTCCGTTCGAAGAAGGACTCAGCCGTACTGTAAGCTGGTTCACGGCGAAGCGAACGCCTGCACCCTCATCACGATGAGTACCGCGGAAGAGCGGCGCTTTCTCGCAACGGCCGAGGCCGCGGCCCGCGCGGCGGGCGAACATGCCCTCCGCCGCTTCGGCCAGACCCAACAGGTGGCGCTACGATCACGAAACGACGTGAAGCTGCAAATCGACAGCGACTGTCAGGCCATCGCCGAAAACGTCATTCGCGACGCCTTCCCCGACCATGCCGTGCTGGGGGAGGAGGGGGGCGCGCCACCCCTGGACGCGGAGCACCTCTGGATCGTCGACCCGCTCGACGGAACAGTGAACTACTTCAACGGGCTCCCGCACTGGTGCTCCTCCGTGGCCCTGCATCGGCGCGGCGAGTGCCTGGCTGGCGCCGTCTATGCGCCTTGCCTCGGCGATTGCTTCACGGCGACACGCAGCGGTGCCGCCGCGTGCAACGGTGCCGCGATCCGGGTCAGCAAGACCGACCAACTGGAGCACGCGCTCGTGCTCACCGGGGTCTCCGCGATTCTCGCCGACGAAGAGAAACGGCTGGCCTGCTTCGGAAGGCTCCTGGCCAACACCAGCAAGGTCCGCGTCCTCGGCGCGGCCGCGCTGGATATCTGTTTCGTCGCGGCCGGCCGCGCGGACGCCTTGCTCGAGTATGCCCTGCACCTGTGGGACTTCGCGGCGGGCCGCCTCATCC
>SLOV01000183.1 GCA_007132345.1 Kiritimatiellia bacterium | reverse complement strand
TCTTCCGCCAGTTCCCACACCTTCGGGCTGACGAACACCGGGCAGCGCTGCTGCAGGGCCAGGGCAATCGAATCGCTGGGGCGCGCGTCGATTTCCACGAGGTTCTTGCCCAGCTCATTCTCCTGGACCAGGAAGATGCGGGCGTAGAACGTGTCTTCCTTCAAGTCGTTGACGACGATCTTCTTCACGCGCACGCCGAGGCCGGCGAAGATATTCGCGATCAGGTCGTGGGTCAGCGGGCGCGGCTTCTTGACCTTATGCAGAAACATCGTGATGGCAGCGGCAACGTTGTGGTCCACAAAGATCGCAATGGTCTTATCGCCGTTCCCGAGAAAGACCCCGCAGCCGGTAGGCGTCGGTACGAAGCCCCGCACACTCACCAGAATATCGTTTTCGTTCCCCATATCGGAAGCTTGCTCCCCATGTAGCAGCGCGGACGCGTCACATCCGCGTTTCTACATATCCCGCGTGATGTAAATCGCGGAGTAGAAAATCATCAACAGCATTGCCGCGCTTAAGATCGCATCCACAGAAACCCCGCTATTTGTTGCCATAGGCTAACGCGGCAGCGGCTCTTATGCAAGTCCGCTGGAAGGGCAACGGCTTGCCATAATCTGTGCGCTTCATCGACCGCTTGCATGGGCGATACGAAAGCGGCAAGATGACACCACGCAACGGCGTGCATCGGAGAAAACGGAAAACCCATGTCAAAGCATAAATACCCTGGAATCGATCGTGCGAGAAGCCGCGTCGCCCACGAAGAACTTCTCGAATGGGTCGCAGAGGTCGCGGCGCTGACCACGCCCGATGACGTTCACTTTGCCGACGGTTCCGAGGAAGAGGACAGAAGCATGCGCGAGGCGATCGTTGCATCGGGCGCTGGCGTATGGCTGAACGCCGAAAAGCGGCCGAACTCCCTGCTCGTTCGAAGCGACCCCCGCGACGTAGCCCGTGTCGAGCAGCGCACCTTCATCTGCTCCCGCCGCAAGGACGCCGCCGGGCCAAGCAATAACTGGGAAGCCCCGGACATCATGAAGCAGAAGATGGAAGACCTCTATCGCGGCTGCATGGCGGGCCGCACCATGTATGTCATTCCATTCAGCATGGGGCCGATCGGTTCCCCCATCTCGCACTACGGCATTGAAATCACCGACAGCCCCTATGTCGTGGCCCACATGCGCATCATGACACGCATGGGCCAGGCCGTTCTGGATCAGTTGGGGAAAGACGGCCCCTACGTGAAGTGCATCCACTCCGTCGGCTATCCGCTCACGGACGGGCGCGAAGACGTCCCCTGGCCGTGCAATCCGGAGAACACCTACATCTCCCACTTCCCCGCCGAACGGCTGATCCTCAGTTACGGTTCCGGCTACGGAGGCAACGCCCTGCTTGGCAAGAAATGCTTCGCGCTGCGCATTGCCAGTTGTATGGCGCGCGAGGAGGGATGGATGGCCGAACACATGCTCATTCTCGGCGTGAAATCCCCCAGCGGCCGCAAGACCTATGTCAGTGCCGCCTTCCCAAGCGCGTGCGGCAAGACCAACTTCGCCATGCTCATTCCGCCCAAACCCCTTCAAGAGGAAGGATGGGAGGTCACCTGCGTCGGGGACGACATCGCCTGGCTCAAACCGGGGGAAGACGGCTACCTCCACGCGATCAACCCCGAGTCGGGCTTCTTCGGTGTGGCGCCCGGCACCAGCTATGACTCGAACCCCATGGCCATGGAAAGCCTCCGGCGCGACTGTATCTTCACCAACGTCGCGCTGACGGACGACGGCGACGTGTGGTGGGAACAGATGACGAAGGAGAAACCGGCCCACCTGATCGACTGGAAAGGCAATGACTGGACGCCCGAGAGCCGGGACGCAGACGGCCATCCGATCCTGGCCAGCCACCCCAACGCCCGTTTCACTGCGCCGGCGCACCATTGCCCCATCATGGATCCGGAGTGGGAGAATCCCGAAGGGGTCAAAATTTCAGCCATTATCTTCGGCGGGCGGCGGGCTACGACGATCCCGCTGGTCTATCAAGCCTTCCATTGGATTCACGGCACATACATTGCCGCAACCATCGGCTCGGAAAAAACCGCGGCGGCGTCCGGCGCGGTCGGGCAGGTCCGGCGCGATCCGATGGCCATGCTTCCTTTCTGCGGCTACAACATGGGCGACTATTTCGGGCACTGGCTCGATATGCGCCGAGCCATTCACTACCTGCCCTACATCTTTGCCGTCAACTGGTTCCGAAAAGACGCGGACGGCCAATTCCTCTGGCCCGGCTTCCGCGAGAACATGCGTGTCCTGAAATGGATTGTGCAGCGATGCCACGGCTCGGTGTCGGCCCGCGAGACGGCAATCGGATGGGTGCCCGAGTATGACGATATCGATTGGAGCGGCCTGTCCTATTCGCGTTCCCAGTTCGACGACGTGATGAGATTCGACCGCGAAGAATGGCACCGCGAGTTGCTGATGCAGGACGAGCTTTTCATGAACCTCTACTCGCATCTGCCCAAAGAGATGGTCTTCAAGCGCGAGTTGTTAATTTCGCGTCTTTGATGTCATTGCGCCGGGCCAAAAGCCGGACGCGGAAGCCGCCGACGCGCCTTTCGCGCTATGGCGGGCCAGGGCGCGTCCGCTCCCCCGCCCCGGAGCGGCTCGGCTTACCGAGCCGGACACCTGCATCACCAGACGCCGGACGCGGAAGACGCCGACGCGCTTTGCGCGCTATGGCGGGCCAGGGCGCGTCCCCTCCCCTCGCCCCCCGGAGCGGCTCGGCTTACCGAGCCGGATATGCGCATCACAAGACACCGGACGCGGAAGCCGCCGGGCGCGGAAGCCGCCGACGCGCTTTTCGCGCTATGGCGGGCCAGGGCGCGTCCGCTCCCCTCGCCCCGGAGCGGCTCGGCTTACCGAGCCGGATACCTGCATCACCAGACACCGGACGCGGAAGCCGCCGACGCGCTTTGCGCGCTATGGCGGGCCAGGGCGCGTCCGCTCCCCCTGGAGCGGCTCGGCTTACCGAGCCGGCTCAGAAATGCGCCGAGGACCAGTACCCGGCGGCATTTAAGATCAGGCGACGACGCCACTCAAGGTCGCGCCGAGGCAGCCGCCGCTCGAAGGGCAGCGCAACGCTCCGCGTCACCCGGACATCGTGGGCGAAGATCTCGTCGAGCGGCATCGAGTGGCGAAGATTCATATCGGTGGGTTCGGTCAACACCACCGTCCAGACCAATGGGTAGTCGGCAAGTGGACGCCAGCCGGGTAACTCAATGCGGGCATCGGCCACCAGCAAACTGTGCCCGCCGGCCTCCGGCGCCTCGGAAAACGTCTCCAGCCGGTAGCGCGTCTTGCGGCCGTCCAACCCCTCCACCAGCATCTCGCCGCGCCGGGGATCGCCCTGGTGCAGCAGGATATGGTAGTCCGGCCCAATGCCCATACCGATAAAATAGACCCGCACATGCCCCTCCTCGGCGAACGGACTGTCGAGCGCCTGAAAACCGGAAGGGAATGCCACCAGCGCCATGGGCGCATCGTCCCAATCGGCCTGCGGATCGAGCATCTGCATGGGGTTCCCGCCGAGAAATCGCGTGTACGCAATTCGGCCACTCGCGTGGGTCGCCCGGAACAGGCTGACACTCGGCGTCAGGGTGCCATCCTTAAACATACTCTTGTTGGGCAGGAACAGCACAAACCCGATCTCCTCGATCGGATCGTCAACCGGCGGATCGTCGGGATGCGGCGTGACACTCGCCCGGGCCGCAATCAGCGGAAGCGCTTCGGCAAACTCGGGCAGCGTGAGGCTCCTGCGCTCCGCGCTGCGCGCCTGCGTTCGATCGTCGATCGGCTCGACCACCCCGATGTCGTGTATGAACCGTTTGAAGAACTCGGGCCACTGCGGCGGAGGCAGCGCATAACGAATACGGAAGCGCGCCAGCATCCATTCGAGCGCGTGCGGCTGATACGGCTCTGGCGGGTTCAGCCGACGGACCCGCGCGATATGCCCCTCCTCGCTGAGTGAAAGATAGAGTTCGTCGGTACGCGGGTCGACGCACAGGCCGCCGACCGCAGGCAGGCCGCCGATCCATTCGTGGAGTACTTCCGTCTCCGGATCGATCGTCACCAGGCTCCAGGTGCCATCCGCCTGCTCGAAGACGGCCAGCGTGGTGCCGTCGGAGAGCAAAGCGGCGCTGCGAATGCCGAGGAGGTCGGTCATGGCGCCGATGGCAAACTGCCCGGCACGCTCGTACCAGACGATGTCGGCACTGCGCTGGTCCACAAGAATCAGGAAGCGCCCCCGCTCATCGACAACCGGGCTGGCAAACTCGGAGAAGGGGCCATAATCGGCCATCCACCAGTCCCCATTCACCTCCCGGAGCAAGGCGCTGCCGGTCGGCAGCGCCGTGTCGACACGCGCGCGGCGCGCGGTGAGATAAAGGCGGTCATCGCGGTCGAATGTTACACCGACAAAGCTATGATCGCCATGCATCCAGGGCGTCAGCACAACGCGGCTGGAGAGGTAACGCTGCTCGAAATAGTGAAACTCGAGGAGCCGCCCGCCCTGCCCACTCTCGGCCACGACCATGTTGCCGTGCCGGTCGAAGGCGATGTCGGTCGGCGCCCTGAGTTGGCTGTCGGTCCAGAAGTCTTTATCGCGGCCCATGGCGAGGGCCCAGTCCGGCAAGTCGTCGTCCACGACAAAGTCGCGATCCACAACCCGCTCCAGCGCTGTATCGCGTATGCGTGCGATGCGGTTCGCATTGCGCTCCACGACGTAGAGCAGTCCATCGTGGGGATGAATGGCCATGCCGGCGGGGCCTTGCAGGTCCGTCGCGACGATGTCATAGCTGAGCAGCACGTTCGAGGGTTCGAGACGGAAGGCCCCTGCCATGTCGACGCCCACGCAGAGGAGGAAAAGCAGCGAGGCAAGGAGCGCCCGGCGCACAGCACCGGCTTGAAAACCACCAGCAGGCGACGCACGGTCAGGAGCCGAGCCGCTCTGGGGCGAGGAGACCTTTTGTGCGGTGCAAGAAATGGTTTGCGCGTTCATGGCCGCCTGGCTCCCAAACCGGGACCGACAGCGAGGCTCGATGCATCGAGCCGTTTCCATTGGTCCGCAAGTTGATAGCTTGCTGCCATCACCCATCGCTCCGGAGCGGTGGGGCGGCGCGGCGTTTGCAAATGGTACTCATCTACTGACCCGTCCAGGTTATAAACGGACATCGAACTGTTCCCGTCGTGGAGCGGATCGAGCGTGATCGAGAAATCGGGCGTATGGCCATAGCCACGCAGGTGCAACGTAGCAATGCCGCCTGCGGAGAGTTGCATGGAGGCCGCGTTCGGAACAAGAATCTCGCGGGCCGCGGGCTCCGCTTCTATTCCCATCGCAGGCGCCGGGTCTTCAGCGGACCATGGCAATGCCGAGGTGCGAATCACCGTTCCGGCGGATGTGCGTGCGTGAAACGCGGCAAGCACGCTCGACGGTTCGGCGCCCGCATCCAGGATGCGGTCCGTATCGAAGACAACAAACTGCAGGTAGCGGATCGGGTCGACCGGTTCGCCGAGCGGCAGGGCCAGCGCTTCGGCGGAAACCAGCGGGACCCGCTGCGCGAATTCGCGGAAGGTGGTGGTGATCGGGCGAAAAGCACTCGAACGGAACCCGCCCAGCGCGAGAACCTGCGCAAGATAGTCGGGCGGCCGCTCGGGGACATGGACCAGATGAAAGAGCGGTTCGTAGCGCGCAAAGACCATGCGATCCTCCGCCTCGTTGAATCCCGGATCCAGGGCGATTTCCAGGACACGGCCCGCCTCCCGGTCCAGGGCCAGAATGCGCCCGGTGTCACGATCCCATAGCGCGCCTCCCAGCGGCGGCAAGTCTTCGGCAAGGATCTGTGCATTGTCCGTTCCGGGGTCCACGCTCCAGAGTCTGCCGCCGGATTCCGCCACAAGCAGTGCGCCGTTGGGCAGCACCGCAATACTACCCGGATCACGCGCGCGCCACTGGCTGGTTCCCCCTGTGGGCCGCCTCGTCCGCAGGTCCACCCAGCCCAGGACGCCACTTGTGGCGCATCTATAAATCGCCTGTTCCCCGCTCTTGGAAAAGGCGACCGATCCGATCTGGCCGGAGAGCCGTTCGTGGAGAATCCACCATCGATCGAGATCGTCGCGATAGAGCAGGACGCTCACCTCCAGATCGTTGCCGGTCCGCGCGACCCGTTCCCGATTCGAGGCCCCAAGCAGGAGGCGCCCGTCCGGTGCGGCGGCGAGCGCGGTCCAGTCGAAAGACTCCCAGAGCCCCGGCACATCGATCGGCTCGCCATGCAGGGCACGGCCATCCGCATCCAGGTGGAACGCCAACAGGCGCCCCCTTCCGCTCCCTTCGACCACAACCAGACGATCGCGAGAGGCGATGGCGAAATCGGCCACCCTTTCCAGGGGCGGCTGCGGGTTGGCCGAGCCCCGCTGGATCGGCGTGTTTGCATCCAGAACGGGATGTAACCGCTCCCCTTCGGCGCGCCAGATGTTATCACCGCCGTCGGTGGAGACGAAGAATCCGCCGTGCTGGGTAGAGAGCGCGATGGCGTGGGGAGCATTCAGCCCCTTCAGAACCACCTGCATGCTCGTGCTGCGTTCCGCATCGTGTGGTGGCGCCTCTTCCCAGAGACGTTTCAGGCGCTCTTCCTCCTCGCGCACTTTTTGTTCGAGGCGCTCGCGCAGCAGGCGTTCACGCTCCGCTTCATCCACGAGACCCTCGCGGCCGACCTCCGCGGGCATTTCACCTTCTCGCGCTTCTACCAATCCGACCGTCCGGCGGACTTCCTGCTGTCGGCGCACGTCCCAGGAAACGAAGGCCAGAAACCCGGCGAACACGAGGAGGACCCCCACATAGGGCGCCCATTCGCGCGCTGCGCGCACAACGCTGTTCCTGAGTTTCTTCACCACACCTTCTCTCCAGAGGCCCATTGACCTCTTCATCAAGCACTATACCCGCAGCGGGGCGAGTGGTTAACCAGGCGGCCACAAAGTGGTGGGAGCTTCCAGCTCCCGCTCAGCGCTCGGGCCTACTCAAAGCCCCGAAGACCCTTTGTCGCCCCTCTTTGTCGACTCATCCTCAGGGCATTGCCCTGGGCTATGGTCCTTGGCGGTGTGCGAAGGGATTCGCGAGTACGAGTAGGTGTACGAGTACGTTAAATCTGCCTCGCCCCCTCGTACTCGTACTCCTACTCGTACACGCCGACCGAAACGGGAGCAGGATGCTCCCGCTACTTTGTTTCTGGTTCTGGGCCATAAAGTGGCGGGAGCTTCCAGCTCCCGCTCAGCGCTCGGGCCTACTCAAAGCCCCGAAGACCC
>SLOV01000050.1 GCA_007132345.1 Kiritimatiellia bacterium | reverse complement strand
CCCCCCACGAAACCCGAAACCCGAAACCCTTCCGCCCCCCGAAACCCGACACCCGCTCCCCCCTCTGCCCCCCATGCCCTCCACCCTCATCGAAGTCCGCGCCGTCAACAAGGTCTTTGACCTTGGCAAACTCAAGGTCCATGCCCTGCGCGATATGGACCTCGACATCTTTCGAGGCGAGTACCTCTCCATCATGGGCCCGTCCGGCTCCGGCAAGAGCACGCTCTTCAACATGATTGGCGCCCTCGACCGCCCCACCTCCGGCACCATCACCGTCGCTGGCGTGAATCTCGGCAGCCTCACCAGCCGCGAGCTCGCCTACTTCCGTGGCAAACACATTGGCTACGTCTTCCAGCAGTTCAATCTTCTGCCCGCCTACAACGCCATCGATAACGTCGCCATGCCCCTCCACTTCAACGGCTGGGACTCCGACCGCGCCCACGACCGCGCCTGCGAGATTCTCGAAAAGGTTGGCCTCGGCGAGCGCATGACGCATCGGCCCGACGAACTCTCCGGCGGCCAGCAGCAGCGCGTCGCCATCGCCCGTGCCTTGGCCAACGAACCGGCGATTGTGTTGGCCGACGAACCCACCGGCAATCTCGACCTGCACACCGGCGAAGAGATCATTCAGTTACTCAGCCAACTCAGCCGCGAGTTAGGCGTCACCGTTATCACCGCCACGCACGACCACAAGATGCTCGCCTCCTCCGACCGCATCCTCTGGATCAAAGATGGCGCCAAAGACCGCCTCGAACGCCGCGAGGCCCTCAAGATCCGCGTCGGCGCCGTGCGCTGACGCTCGCCCGCGGTTCTTCTTGAACCACCCACATCCACGGAATGGAGGACGGACATGTCGCGCAGCGACTGTCAGTCAAGCCGAGCCCATCAGCCACACGTCCGAAAACCGACGGGTTGAAAACCCGTCCTCCGCCGGCACGGCGCGCACATTGCACCACATCCCATTCCCTGCAACCACACTTCTACGCCATCAGTCGATCCCCGGCCGGCACGCGCCCGCCAGTCAAGCGCCGTGCGTTCATCCTGTAAATATTCAAATGCGGATCTGCATATGCTCGCCCTCGGCTCCACTCCAACCACCCACATCGGCGGAATGGAGGACGGACATGTCGCGTAGCGACTGTCCGTCAAGCCGAGCCTATCAGTCACACGTCCGAAGACCGACGGGTTGAAAACCCGTCCTCCGCCGGTATTGCGCGCACATTGCACTACATGCCATCCCCTGCAAGAAAACTTCCATTCAATGGAACCGGACTTCCACACGATGGAAGAAAACTTCCACGGTATCGGTTGACCACCGACTGGCCAATGTCCACCGATCCAGCCCCTCTGTTCGCCCGGCGACTGTTTTCTTCGGAAACGACGGGCCAAACCCCCGTCACCATCCTCCACCCTTCGCGCCGCTGACCTGCTGCGGCTTGACATTCCCGGCGACCGCGCGCCATCCTCTGTTCATCGGGGCTGCCTGATGCATAATGAAAGGATGAAAATCTTAATCTAAAGCAGCTAACATGCATTCAGCAATGAAACTGACGATCACAACACACAAGGAGCAGGCTCGACAGGATAGGGCCTATTGGCTTGCGCGTCCCCCCGAGGAACGGCTCAGCGAAGTAGAACGCCTTCGGTGTGAGGCAGGAAAGTTCCTATATGAATATCCATCCCGACTTCGAAGAACTGTTGCGGTTACTAGAAGAGTACGATACTGAGTACATGATTGTCGGCGGCTACGCAGTTGCCTACCATGGATTCCCTCGGTTCACCAAAGACATTGATCTCCTCTTTCGACATACGAAGGAAAATGCCCTGCGCCTTCGCAAGGCGCTTGTTGCCTTTGGCTTCCGCGAAGGTGATCTACCGATCGAAGCTTTCATCACGGAAGGAAATGTGCTCACGTTCGGAGCAGTACCCACCAGAGTTGACTTGCTGAACCAAATTGACGGAGTCACGTACGATGAAGCTCACCCTAATATTGTGCGTGGCAACTATGGCAATGTAGAGGTTCCCTTTATTGGTCTCGCTGATTTGTTGAAGAACAAAATGTCAACTCCGCGAACCAAAGACAAAGCTGACGCGGAAGAGCTTGAACAGCAATAATACTCATGCGGCAAGCGAGGCACGTCTCCAGATTCGATTCCGCTGAAACACCCCAGCGGTGGGGCGCAGGCCCATGCCCTTTTTTCGGCGGAGCGGGGTTCTTCAGCGGAATCGAAGGACAAACTCTCAGGCTCTCATGCCCCCAACAGGCATACCCCTCCCCCTTTCGACAAGACGTAGGATGGGATTGAATCCCGTCCCCCCGGAGCCCACCGAAGGCCGACGGGTTACAAACCCGTCCTCCGCCAGCAAAGCGCCCCCATCGGAGGACGGACATGTCGCGCAGCGACTGTCCGTCGTGCCGAGCCCAACAGCCACCCACCCGAAGACCGACGGGTTACAAACCCGTCCTCCACCAGCAAAGCGCCCCCATCGGAGGACGGACATGCCGCGCAGCGACTGTCCGTCACCCGGAGCCCAAGCTAGCCGATCCTACTGTGCCCAGCCCTTGCCTCATGGGGCGTACCTCACTCGGAAGTACCGTTGCGGCAGATCCACGGGCCCGTGTAGAAGGTCAGGTCCCCCGGTGCCCGGCCGGGGGCCTTGCAGCAAGACAGGCGACCACTCCCCTTCCCATGGGTCGGCGAGGGTTTCAAGCGTGTACTCCCTTCCTACCCAGGAATCGAAATGGATATCGAGCATCCCATCATTCAGCACGACGTGCTCGATCCTCGACACATCTAACGCAGCCACCACCCGCACACGATAAATCGTCATGGTGGAGCTTCCGCCCCACGTAGGCACCTCCTCCACGGGCCGGCCCGGTTGCCCGTTTTGCAGCACACCGGCGTAGGAGACATCAGGGTCGCCGACCCAATTGCCCCCGATTTGTTGCTGAACAATCAAGTCCCATCCAAAATCGTCCGTCCACCAGCCGGCGGTGTGCGGGTCTGACTCTTCAACGATTACCGTGTCGCCTTGCCCGGCGCGAATCACTGCCTGGTCGATATGCAATGTACCTGGCCGATGAACTTCCACCCACACGGTTGCGCGCTCGCCGGCCGCAAGCGGTGTCCCCGGCCATGGGTCGCGGATCACATTGACATTGCCTGCCGAATGGACAGCAAAGCGGTACAGATTCGTGCCCGTCTGGGCGGTGAAGCCCTCCAGCACATCGATTTCATGCGCAGACGCCCCTCCCGGAGATCCGCGCAACCAGCAAGCGGGCCATACAGCGTGGTTCCAGTCAGAAATCGATACATCAAACTCGAACCGCAAGCTGCGCTTATCCTCGGCAAAGCGAAAGAAGCCCGCTCCGTTCGGGGCTTCCCGTGTTGAAAGGCACCCGCTCTGATAACGCCGCTCTTCCCCTTCCCCTGTGTCCACGGCCTCCAGAACGCGCGCCGTCCCGTCAACGAGCACACGGCTGGGATGATGATAATGCCTGGAGTTATTCCCACTCCCATACCGCTCATTCATGCCAGGCCCATAGGCCGTCCAGAGCGACCACCCATCCTGGTCCGTATCCAGCAAGACCCGCGTTGCCGCAGCCGAAGAGGAGCCGACGATAACAGCCGTCATCAGCAACACCAGGACACGGCGACCCGCTGCACGTGGAAACATGGAGGCACGGAAACCATATCGACGAGCGTACTTCATGGCTGGGACATCACACTCGTCTCACTTCGGGCTTAACACAAGGGCGAAAATGCGTTGTTAGAATCGGATACACAAGCAAGTAGGACGGGATCACATCCCGTCCCCCCGGAGCCTATCAGGCCATCATCTTACAGCCCGCCCCCTTCTCCGCCGGGGAACCTTCCTTACCGGTCACCCCCGCGTCTCTGATTCTTGTGGAAGAAAAGTTCCATTCAATGGAACCGCACTTCCACACGATGGAAGAAAATGTCCACGTTATAGGTGATCACGGATTGGCCCGTGCCCGCCGCCCCAGGCCCAGGAGTACGTCCCGTAAATGTTCAAATGTACGGACTGACCCGCATGTTCCCGTTGCAAATGTACGGACTGACCCGCATGTTCCCGTTGTACGGACTTGCATGTTCCGACGGGTTACAAACCCGTCCTCCGCCAGCAAAACGCGCCCATTGGAGGACGGACATGTCGCGCAGCGACTGTCCGTCACCCAGAGCCCAACAGCCACCCATCGTACCGGTACGCAACGTGGTGAGCAGGCAGCCAGTCGGCAATCCGCCGCCGGCCGTCCGCTGGACTCAGACTTGTCTGGCCGGACCGCAGGGAGTCCGACGGGACGATCCGTAGGTCTGTCTGGAGTTTCCGCCGCACACAGGCCCACCCTAAAATGGCTGCCGTCGCCAACACAGACAATGCGCGTCACGAATTCAGGAAACATCGGCCATTCACGATGAAATCAAATCTTCAATTGCCCATAGGATGGACACACCCGCTCTCACCCCATTACCTTGGACTTACAACCGAGATGAAGACCGATATCTTGATATATTTCGAGAATCTGCTGCCCCACGTTGGACGCTATCCTGTGCTAATCCAAACGCTCCAAAAGTGTGGCCTGAACGCAGAACGGGATCCTGACCTCGCCGCCTTCTCCGATCAGCAGAAAAACCCCAAGGGTGCGACGCCATGAGCGCGAACGGAGAACACTCGCCGGAAGGGAATGCCTTGATCTGTCCGTGCTGTGAGGTGCCACTGCATGACGTAAGCAGTGAAGTCTTTTCGGCGTCCTATTGTCGCACAGGTTGCGGCGGCGTCTGGTTTTCGCGCGAGGACTTTCAATGCGCGATCGATCCCGCATCTTGCGCCCGTTTGCCAGAGCTCGATGCACCCAAACAAGCGACCCCGCAAACCGCAACACGCCATCCCTGCCCGCTTTGCCGCCGCGCCATTCTTCATCCCCGGTGGTTCGACGGGCAATGCCAGGAGACCATCGAGGAATGCCCCCGCTGCGGCGGGACCTGGCTGACATCAACCGCCCTGCAGGCGATTCGTACATACCGGGCAAGCACAACCCCCTCCGAAAAGCATGCAGCGGATCCATCCGTCGTCATCGCAACGGCCCGGCTCGAAAATGAACTGCGTGCGCGACAGGAACGGGCAGATACCTTCCGCTACTTCTCCGAACGCCTGGCCAGGCCGGTGCATGGCCTTCGTCATACCATCTCCGATGCACCTCGCTTCACGCCGCGCCAGCGCCTCTCGGAAATGCCCCGACCCGCCCATAAAGCAAACGCAGTGATCAGCGACACCTCCAAAACCCCGCCGCGTCCCGCGCCGGCTGGCATGCATGCCAAAAGACGTATTTGGAACCCCGAAGAAGAGTCGTGCTCTCCGTGGCGTCAACAGCTTGCCGAGTTTATGGCAATCGGATGTCCACCCGATAGCGCCCGCGTGCGGCTCTGGGGCGGAATTCTCGCACCTTTGTTACTCCTGGGGTTCGCAATACCCTATTTTTTGGGAAAAACGCTCCGCCTTTACGGCCGGTTGGGCCGTTCCTTTGGCCCCGTTCTGGTCACCGGTAGCGGCGCTGTTGCTTTTGGTGTCATGCTGGCTTCCGTGGCTTCCTATCTGCATTTTCAATGCTTCTGGCCTTATAAAGATGAATGGATGTGTGCCTGGGGGAAATTTACCTCCTTTCTCGTGGGGCTTATTTCGCTCGGTTTTCTGGTATTGAACTTGCTGGCTCGCCTCTGAATAGCCTTCAGAGGGAAGCCATGAATGCACCCAAGACCAAGCGCGGAAAGATTCTCCTGAGTCTCGTGATCGTCGTGATCCTCCTCGGTTCACCGGGCTGCGCGACGCGGCACGCCCGTTCGCAACCGGGCCTCGGGTGGTCCACCTCGCCGCCCGCCTATCGCGATCAGCCGCACCTCTATCCGGCAACGCGCTACACATGGGACGGCCGCGTGGCGCGGCATGGCCTGCATGGGAAACTCAGCCGGGCCATCGAGGAAGAAACCGCACGCCGCCAAGGCAGCGCGTGGCTGATCAGCGGCGACGCCCTCTTCTATTCGCTCTTCGTCGGAGTACCCGTTCTCTTTGTAACGGGGACCTGCACCTTTATCGTCGAACTGCCCGTCTCCCTCATCAGCGATACGCTCATGATTCCTTCCGACCTCGCAGCCATCCGGCGATACGAAGCCGACGGTGCCTTCCTGGAAGAAGCGCTTCTCGGCAGCGGCTGGCCGGTCACTGCCGAGGAACTGCGCCGTCGTTACAGGCCCGCGAACGCCAATCCGGTGATTCGCGAATTTCTCGAACAACCGGAGACACCCGCTTTTGCAGATAAGATTCTGCTCCTGATCGAGACGGACGTTGGACTTCCGGTGATCGCCGCGGCCGCGCATCTCGACGCCCACACAGCGAACCGGCTTGTAGAGCACGTGGCCGATGAACCGCACTATCGCCGTGTACTCGAAAGACTGGCGCAGAATCCGGACATTCCTGACGAGACCCTGATGCGACTGGCAACGCTTTCGCTGACGCCGCCGCACCGTTATCTGCAACCACTGCTCGCCGATAACCCGAGCGCATCCACGGCGCACCTGGAAACCTTGCTGCCACCCGACATTGAAGAGGCAAAACTCCCACATGAAACGCTCAACGCCATGGAAAAAATCGCGGCGCACCCAGCGGTGAGCGAGACCCTACTGACGCGGCTGGCCGAGAGTCCCGCGCCCGGTGTCTTTCACGCCGTCAGCGCCAACCCCAACACACCGGTCGAGGCTCTCGCAGGAATGGCGGATCGGGGCATCCATGCCGCGCAGAGGAGATTGGTGGAGCATCCGGATGCAACGCCTGAACAACTGGAAACACTTTCCCGCCTCGATCGCCCCGACCTGCTCTCATCCATTGCGGTTCACCCCGCGGCCACGCCCGAAACCCTGCTGTGGCTCGAAAGAGGGGTGGATGCAAGAGCGCGCCGCGGACGGGACATGGCCTTGCGTCTGGCCCGACACCCCGCCACACCACCCGAAGCCCTGTACCGACTCAGTGAATGGGAGGACGCTGAGATCGACACCGCGCTTGCCCGGCATGCCGACACCCCCGCGGAAACCATCACAATCATCGCGGGTCGAGCCGAGGGCGGCACGATGGCCGGCCGCCGACTCATGCATGCTTTGGCGGGCAATCCCTACGCGCCGGAATGGTTTCTCCTGGAACGAAGCGAAGAGGCCGGTGGGCGGTCCGCTAATGAGTTGCGTCGCGCCCTGGTCGGAAATCCTGCGACACCTTCCGCGGGGCTTCTGCATTTTGTCGAGGACTTGCGAATCGGGCTGGAGCTGCTTCAGCACCCGAACGTCACCGCGCAGGTTGTCGAGGGCGCCGCAATTG
>SLOV01000100.1 GCA_007132345.1 Kiritimatiellia bacterium | reverse complement strand
CTGCCGGCTCGGGAAGCCGAGCCGCTCCGGTGGTGAACGCAATGGGGTCATGGGATGGACCTGCCGGCTCGGGAAGCCGAGCCGCTCCGGTGGTGAACGCAATGGGGTCATGGGATGGACCTGCCGGCTCGGTAAGCCGAGCCGCCCCGATGGTGAACGCAATGGGGTCATGGGATGGAGCGGACGCGCTTCCGCGTCCGGCCCCGAACACCGAACACTGAACACTGAACACTGACCACCGAACACCCTCTCCCCCTTCCTCACTGATACTTCTCCGCGCGCTTGATCAGTTTATCGAGCCCCTTCTCGTTGGGGTCGGGCGGGGTGCCGGGGTGAATGCATTTGCCGGTGCATTTCTCGGCGGCGCGGACGATGTCCTTGAATGGACCGCCGCGCGGGTTCTTCACAAAGGCCTTCTTGTTGCCGTCGTACTCGAAGATGTTCGGATTGATTTTCACGCACTCATCGCAGGAGGTGCATTCCGCTTGCTCGATCCAGACCGGCTCGAAGGCGCCGCCGCCCGCGGCGGGAGCACCACCGGCGGCCGCGGGCATCGAGGCGGGCAGCAACGCCGCGGCAGCCGCGCCGCCGTCGCCGCTGAGCATGGACATGAGGCCCGCCGCCAGCTTCTGCGCCGTTTCGGCACGGACCTGCGCGGCGATCTGCTCGGGATCGATCTTCTTCGTGAGGCCGGCCAGCGCCTTGATGGTGCGCCAGAAGTGCATGCGCTCCTCGCTGGAGGCCACCAACTCGGCCGCGACCAGCACTCTGATGAGGCGGTGCTTCTTGTCTACGGCCCAAATGAAGGGGAAATTGCCTTGGCGCTCTTCTTCGTCCATCTCCAGGAAGTCGGCGAGCGGGACCATATGCTCGTTCCACGTATCGCGAGGGGCGACGCGGAAGTGTTTGCGGAAGCGGCCCTCACCAACCGCGAAGTCGGCGAAGGTGAGGGGCAGGTCCATGTGCTCCTTGTTGCCGTCTTCATCGACGTATTCAAGCCGGTAGGAGAGCCAGTCTTCGTCGAGGCTCGGGTTCCCCTCGAGACTGAGGCAGTCTTCCCACGCATCCCCTTCCTCCGGGTCGAAGCGGAGAATGGGGAAGGCGCGCGATTCAAGGGCCATCTTGCTGCGGGCGAAGGTCGAGTCGTCGGCGACCGCGTGCTCCGGCTGGCAGACGGAGTAGATTGTGAACAGCGCGGGCCGCCGGGCGTTGATGCCGTCGATGAAGCCTTCGATCAGGTGGGTGTAGTTACTGACGTTCCCCTGCAGGATGAAGGCGGTTCGGTGCGCGGCGCCGATGAGGCTCATCTCTTTGCGCGCCTCCTTCTTGCCCTTCCAAGCCTTGCCGTAGGGAGCCATGTCGGAGACCTGCCCGATGAAGCCCGAGGTGCAGGCCTGGCCGCCGGTGTTGGAATAGACCTGCGTGTCGAGCACCAGCACTTTCACGGGGCGCCCGGACATCAGGGCGCGGGAGACGTTCTGGAAGCCGATATCGAACATGGCTCCGTCGCCGCCGACCGCCACGACCGGCGGGCAGAGCAGGAACTCTTCGTCGGTGAAGCGCTCCCAATTGAAGTAGGTGAGGTCCTTTTGCAGTTGGGTGAAGTCTTCCAGCCCATCGAGTTCGGCCTTGGCCATGCGAATGGCTTTGAAGCCGTCGGCCATCTTGACCATGTGGCCTTCGAAGAGGCCCATGGCCACCGAGGCCGCGTCCTGGAAGAGGTGATTGGCCCACGGGAATGGGTAGGGGTTGTAGGGCCACGAGGAACCGTAGACGGAGGAGCAGCCCGTGGCGTTGATGAACCCGAGGTTGGCGCGCCCGTTATGGGTCGTGCCGTCCGTATAGGCGCTGCGCAGTTCTTTGAGTTTCGCCAGCAGGCGGGTGACCCACGCGAGCCATTCCTGATCCACCGGCTTGCCGGAGCGGCCTTCGTCCAGGCTGCCTGCCAGATCCGCCAGCGAGAGGTCGGCGGCGCGGTGCGAGGTGAGCGCCTTCTCGATGCCCGAGATGTTACTGACGTCCACGTGCTCGGCCAGCTTCATCTTGATGTGCTTCTCGAGGCCATCGATGAGTTCCGTGAGTTCGTTGACATGCTTCTTCACCCGGCCCTGCATCAGCGCCGTGACGGTGCTGGTGAAGAGGTGCAGGACCGATTTTTCGCCGCAGCCGGTGCAGGCGCCATCGCCGCAGACCATCGACTCGTAGATCGATTTGTCGAGCAGCATCGTCTCCAGGGCGCCGACCTTTTCGTCGAGATCGTCGATGCGGATGTAGTCCCGCGGCGTGGAGGGCAGGTCGAGCCAGTAGTTCCAGTCGCGGCGCAATGTCTCGATGCTTTCGCCGGTCTGGTCCACAGCCTTCAACGCGTCGTCGTCGCAGACATCCACGCAGAGCATACAGCCTTTGCAGGTGTAGGGGTTCACGGTAATCGCAAACAAGCCGCCGGTGCCCTGCTGCTCTTTCTCCTTCTGATTATAGTAAGGCTTGGTGAGCGCGAACTTGAAGCCACCCATCTCCTCGCGGAACCAGGCGAACTCCTTCTCCAACTGGGGCCGATCCTCGGTGGAGGCATCGGCGATGGTGTCCTGGATGGCCGTTTCGATCAGCGGCTCCACGTCGATTGCGTTTCCGTTTGCGCCTTGGGTGGCGGCGCGCATTTTGCGCTCCACGTTGCGCACGGCGCGAGGCAGCAGTTTGGCTTCGTGACCCTTTCGCTCGATCCGCTTGAGGGTTGTGGTCATCGCGTCCGAGACGCTGCACGCCAGGCCGGGAATGGCGCTGTCGGGGCAGACGGTATAGCAGTCGCCGCAGGCGGTGCACTGGTCCGGTATCCATTCGGGATGCTGGAACCGGATCTGCGTCATGTCGCGATAGACGCCGGTCGAGGCCGGGATCAGGCTCATGGCGTTGAACGGATCGGCCAGGTTATCGTTCGGGCGCCCGCCGAGATAGAAGCTGCCGGTCTGCTCCCAGAACCGGTGAATGTCGGTCTTTGGATCGTCGCTGGCCGGCATGCGTTTGAGCATGAGCGGCAGGTTCGATTCCTTCTTGAGCGCGCCGTTTCCGCCCGTGGTTAGCGTCTTGTCGGTGATCTCGATGAGCGAATCGAAGCCGCGCCGCACGACGCGCATGTTATCCTCCACCACGCGCGCGCCCTTGCCGCCGAACTTCTTCGTGAGCTGGCCACGGATGGCGTCGAAGAGCGAGGACTCCGTGAGGTTGGTGTTCTTCATCACGGGCGAGGCGGCGAAGAAGGCGCCCTGGAAGGCGATGCCCTGCATGCGGAACTGCAACTCCGGATCGCTCGCCTCCTCGCGGGCGATCTTGAAGGCGTCGAGATAAAGCACGCGGATATCCCGGTCGATGATGTACTTCTGGCCGGTCGGCGGGATGGACTTCCACACGGCCTCGGGCGATTCGAGGTCGCTCTGAATGATGAAAACGCCGCCCTTCTTCAGCCCGAACAGCGGGTTCGAGTGACTGAAGACGTTCGGGTCCGGCGAGAGCACCACATCGACAAAGTTATAGTCGCAATTGATGCGGATGGGGGTCGGCGCGGCGGAAAGGTAATAGGTTGTGGGCTGTCCCTTTTTCTCCGAGCCATACTTCGGGTTCGCCTTGATGTCGTAGCCGAGCAGGTCGTAGAGGGTGATGGCCAGATTTTTGCCGGTGGTCATGGCGCCCCAGCCGCCGACGGAGTGGAAGCGGACGGTGATGGCCCCTTCGGGCAGCAGGTCGGGATTCTCGCTGCCGCGCAGGGCGAGGTCGGCGACATGGGGGTAGCCCTCGAGAATCTTCTGCTGGTGAATTTCTTCCTTCGGCGTGATGGCGTTGGGGCGCACGAAGTCGATGGAGAGGTAGAAGAACTTCTTCCGTTTGCCATCCGGCAGCATGTTTTCCACCGCGGCGATGACGCCTTCCGGCTGGAGATCGCGGCTGCCCATGCCGAACGAGCCGGAATAGAGTGGCGGCAGGTCCTGCATCTTTTTGTAGGCGGCGTAGTTGGGGTACGGCAGCCCGTTCTTGCCGGTGGCCTGGCCGTTCTCCACGCACTTGCCGAGCGCGGCGCGGATTTCGCGGATGAGCGGGAGGTCTTCGGCCAGCGGCTGGTCGGTGCGCTCCAGCACCACGACGCCTTTGCGCCCGCGGAGAATTTCGCCGATCAGATCGCCGGGGAAGGGGCGATAGATGGTCATGTCCACCACGCCGATCTTCAACTTGCGGGATTCGCGGAGGTAATCGGCAACCGCTTCGGCGGTACCAAGCAGGCTGCCCATGCCGACGATCAGGTATTCGGCGTCTTCGCAGCGATAGGTGGAGACGCGCTTGTAGGTGCGGCCGGTGAGCGCGGCGTATTCGGCCATGCAGCGCTCCGCGATGTCGCGGATATGGTCGAAGAAGTAGGGGCGCTGCGCGGCGACGGACTGCATGTAGGCGTCCTGGTTCTGGACGTTGCCGGCGGCGACGGGGTTGTCGACGTCCCAGAGGATCGGTACGCGGCGGCGTTTGGGGCCGTAGAGCATGCGCTGCGCCGGGGTGGGGCAGTCGATGATGTCTTCGGGCAGGCCAAGATATTCCGCGATGAGTTCACGCTCGGGAATGCGCATGCTCTCGATCAGGTGCGTGGTGAGGAATCCGTCCTGACCGACCGCGCCGGGGGTGAGCGCAAGTTCGGCGATTTTGCGGGCGATGATGTTGAGATCGGCGGCGCCCTGGCCGTCCTTGGCCATGAGTTGGAAGAAGCCGGTATCGTCCATGAGGTGATAATCGTCGTGGCCGGCATGCACGTTGAGGGTGGCCTTGGTGATGGCGCGGCAGCCGACGTTGAGAATGTAGGGGAGTCGCTTGCCGACGGCGGGGTAGAGCGACTCGTGCATGTAGGCGATGCCCTGGCCGGAGGAGAAGTTCGAGGCGCGCAGGCCACTCATGGACATGCCCGCGGTGACGCCGGCGGCGGCGTGTTCGCCTTCCGGTTCGATGAAGATGAGGGGGCGTCCGCTGATATTGATGTGTCCGGCGGCGGTGGCCTCGGCCCAGTACTCGCCCATCTGGGTGGAGGGCGTGATGGGATAGGCGCCGGCGGCGTCGCTCGATTCCCGCTCGCAGAGAATGACGGCGGTGTTGCCGTCTACGGCTTCGGGGATTCCGGGATATTTAGGGGTCTGCTTTGCGCTCATATCTGCGTTACCTTGCTCTTTCTCGTTGCGGCAATTCGAGTTGCCATTCCGTTAATCCTCTTCGACGGGCAGCGGGCTCTTGCGCACGATGCGTTTGGCCGCCGCGCCTTTTACCAGATTGGGGCCTTCCCACCAGCCGATTGCGCCGGTGGGGCAGCGTTCGATGGCGTGGCGGGCGTTGGCGTGTTTCTTCGTGTAGTCCACCACGGCCAGATTGTTTTCCATACGGATGACATCGGGTGCGTCGGCGGCGCAGCGGGCGCAGCCGTTACAGGCCACCTCGCATTCCGCCAGGGCCTGGTCGCCCTCGGCGAGGCTCTTGCAGGCGACCCAGAGCCTGTGGGTGACGGGCTGGAGCGAGAAGAGGTCGCGGGGGCAGACCTCAACGCAGTCGTTGCAGGCCACGCATTTGTCCTCGTTCACCACGGGCAGGCCGACGGCGTTCATGTGGATGGCATCGAAGTCGCAGGCGATCTCGCAGTCGCCCAGACCCAGGCAGCCCCAGACGCAGGCCTTCCCGCCGCCGCCGGAGACCGCGGCGGCGCGGCAGGTGCCCATGCCCGCGTACTCCGCGCGCATCCGGGCGACGTGATTACCGCCCGCGCAGGCGAGGCGTGCCACGATCTTGGTCTGCTGCGAAAGGGAGACACCAAGGAACTCGGCGATGACGTTGTTCATCTCGGCGGAGTTGACGGTGCACTTCGAGGGGCTCGCTTCGCCCTTCACGGTCGCTTCCGCGAAGGCACGGCAACCGGGATAACCGCAGGCGCCGCAGTTGGCGTGCGGGAGCATCTCTTCCACTTCTTCGATGCGGGGGTCTTCGTGAACGTGGAGTTTACGGCTCGCAATGGCGAGCACGGCGGCCAGAATCGCACCAAGCGCAACCATGAACAATGCCGCCGCGACAATGCTCATGCCCTGCTCCCCGATGGTGCTGTAAAATCGTTTCGATCCTTCATTCGTTCTGCCGCTCCGCCACTAGACGCGGTAACTCCCAGCAAAACACGCAGTCTATGCAGAGATGGGGCCGAACGGAATGAGAAAGTGCAGAAATCGCCCGAAAACCGGACCATTTTTGTCGCCTTGTGGGGTGCGGGAGCAATCGCATTATCCCGATACGAAATGACGGGATTGGCGGTGCGAGTTTCTGGAATGGATGATCGAAATGCGTCCCGATCGGTGGTTAGCGCAAGTCGCGGGTCATTTGACAGATGAGTGCCCATTGCTTAGCATCCCCCCATGAAGTTGGAGCTGGAAATACCCGATCGTGTCATGGTCGCGGAGAAGATGGATGCATCATCCTTCGGGGGGTATCTGCGGTTGGTGGCGGCGATGAAACTTTACGAGCTTGGACGTCTCTCTTCTGGAAGCGCTGCCGAATTGGCAGGGATAAGCCGTGTTGAATTTCTGGGCCGCACGGGTGATTTCCGCGTATTCCCTTTCGCCGCGGAACTAGAAAGTCTGGAAAATGGCGGCGCGTCCTGACGCAATTCTAAACACTTCTCCCTTGCTATATCTACACAGGGCGCATGCCCTTTATTTAGCGTGCGAGAACGAATCTAACGCTTGGCGGGCGAGTGAGATTTGAACAACGGCTCTCGGGAGGGGAATGACGGGAACTTTCGGGTATGGTGATTTGTCGTGCGTTGGCCGGATCTTGTAGGAGGGTTTCATGTTCCGTCCTGCGGCGCGCTGAATGCTGGTAGGCTTTGGGCGACGGGCAGTGCTTCGCACATGCCCATCCTCCTTTTCGGGTTGTTGCGCCCCTGGGCGGAAGTCGAACGGCCCACGCCCGCGGCGGGGCAGGCTTGTAGTTTACTCAGCGCGTCGTTCTGCCGGGGTTGGCGGGGGATTCGTGGTGGGCATTTGCGAACCTTGGCGGCGTGTGAAGAGATTCGAGTGTACGAGTAGGTGTACAAGTAGGGGGATTGAACGTCGCACGCGTACCCGCCGATCCCGGCGCCGGACGATTCTTTGTCGAAGCCTGATTGGGGGAAGTTCACAAAGGGGATTGACAGTCGGGAAGGTTCGAGGTGCTGGAGGGCGGAGTTATACGGACGTGAGTCCCCCGGTTGGTGGAACAACGTCCCTCCTCACGGGGGACGCCGGCAACGGTAGAGAGTGTGCGCATGACGCTGACCAGGCGCTGGCGGGCTCGTGTAACTCGCCCCTCCAGAGGCGGGCTGACGCCCCTCCAGTCGGGAAGGTTCGAGGTGCTGGAGGGCGG
>SLOV01000359.1 GCA_007132345.1 Kiritimatiellia bacterium | reverse complement strand
GAGAGAACATCTTTGTCTAACGCCCCTAACAGCATGATTACAAATGAGTTGCACATGTTTCCTCTGGTTCGACGAACTGTGCGTGAAATTGCCCTCGGCTGGTTCTCTCATGGCCCAGAAAAATCAGAAGAAGCGGCGTCGCAGACGCCGCTTCTTCTGAGGCCGGACTGAACACTGAACACTATCTTCCCCGACACCCGAACCCCGCATCCCGTAACCCGTAACCCGAACCCCGAAAGGCCCCCATGAACAAACGAACCACCCTTCCCCTTCTTTCCACCCTCCTCGCGCTCGCTTGCGCATCCGCGGCGGAGCCGCCAACCGATGCGGCCCAAACTGCGCCGTTGCGGGCTGGCGATCCGGTGCCCAGCGTCACGGTGAGGACCGCGGGCGGTGACGAAGTGTCGCTGCGACACCTCACCGCCACGCAGCCGACGGCCATTATCTTTTATCGCGGCGGGTGGTGCCCGTATTGCACGAAGCATCTCATGGCGCTGGCGGAGATCGAAGACGAGTTGCACGGACTCGGTTATCTGTTACTGGCCATCAGCCCCGACCGACCGGAGAAGGCGGCGGAGACCGCGTCGGAATCGCCGTTCCGGTATCGTCTGCTCTCCGACGCGTCGGCCTCGGCGGCGCGCGCCTTCGGGCTGGCCTTCCGGATCGATGACGAAACGGTAGAGATGTACAAGAGCTACGGCATTGACCTGGAGGAGGCGTCCGGCGAGTCGCACCATCTGTTGCCCGTGCCCGCGGTGTTCCTGACGGGCCTGGACGGAACGATCGCGTATGCCCATGCGGACCCGGACTACAAAGAGCGGCTGGACCCCGCCGCCATTCTGGAGGCGGCGCGCGCCGCCCTTTTGCCGGCGGCCGATGTGGAGTGATCCCGGCGCACGTAGTCAAATGGTACGCTCGTAGCCGAGAGGCAGGGGTTCGAGCCAGGAATAAACGGATGGAGAGGGCCGCATTATCAAATCGAATCCAGAATTCGCCTGACTTCTTCCTGTGCGCGGGCCACACGGTAGAGCCATTGGCCGTGGCGCCCGTCCGCGTTCACGGCCGCCGTCCAGCGCTCCGCGCCCTGGCGTTTGACCTCTGCCAGGGGGTCGAAGCCTTTTGTTTCCAAAACGAGATTCCGGCCATCTTTGAGACGAATGATGAAATCGGGAACGTAGTCGTGGTGACGGCCGTTATGGAAGTATGGAATTGAGAAGCCAAGGCCGGCGTTCTTCACGAACGCGTCTACGGATTCGTGGTTGTCGATAACATAGGCGGCCGATTGCTCCCACTTCTTGGTGTCGGCCACCATGTAGTTGAGATGGCAATGAAGGACTTCGCGGACTTCTTTGCTGGTCCAGAAATCAACGTCACTGGTTGATCCCGGTCCCCGGCTTTGCTCATAGCGGGGAAGCTCGGGCACCTCGCCGCGGCGGGCATCGGGCTTGATGGCTCCAACCAGCCGCTCGATGACCCAGCCGTAGTAGGGCGAGCAAAAGACATCGAGCAGGTTCGACGGCTCGACCCATAGCACATTCTCTTTAAGGTAGCGATTGAAGATCTGCACCATCTGCGGAAATAGAACATGGGCGGGAGCCTCGCAAGTGGGCTGCTGGGCGTACTCGCGCGTCAGATCGCGTGCAAGTTCGAACTCCAATTCCTGGAGTCGCTTGCCTCGGCGAAACGGGTTCAGGTCAACCGTCACCACATTTCCAGGTCCCAGCAGAGAGGGCCGACCCCGGTTCGCCGTAATCCCCGCCTTCATCTGAACCTCCGGCGGGATACTGGTCGGGTCAAGGGTTATGGACGGGACCGTGTCCCAGTCCACGGAGACGCGATTGCGGATGGCCTGCTGGAATCCCTCAACTCTCGGAAACGTGATCTTGAACGCTTCCTTTTCAGGAATCGCGTGCACGTGGTGGCGCTCGACGATCTGTCGCTCCGCCGCCTTCTTGGTCTCCTTGAAGGGGATGATCTCAAAGGGCACGCCGAAAATCTTTGCGATCTCTTCGGTCATCCTGTCGTTGTCGCCGACCTCATAGCTTGCACGCCGCAATCCCCGTCCCACGACCTGCTCGCAAAGAAGTTGCGACATGAAGGGGCGCAGCCCGACGATATGGGTGACGGTGTTACAGTCCCACCCCTCTGTTAGCATCCCCACGCTGACGATGCAGCGCACATCCCGTCCCGGAGGGTGCAAGGGGCGACCGAGTTTGGCGGCAAGCTCCTCGAACCCATCCGGATAGACCGGACGCCCCTGCCGGTCTCGGGGCCAATCACTCTTGCCAACCGTATCGAGCGTGGCCCGCATCCAGGCGGACTCGATGCTGGCGGAACCCTCGGTGTCGGTTTCATGGATAACCTTGGAGTCCACGCGGATTGTTATGGGATTTCCGTTGTTGCGCAGGGCCGCGATGTTGGCCGGTGGAATCCCCGGCGGGCCTTTCCCTTCGCCGAGCCATTCGTACACGACCTTGGAAATCTTCGTGTTCTTGCACACGAGAATGAAGACCGGCGGGCGGGGGTCTTCGCTCGCCTCTTCCCATGCCTGTCGAAGCTCGTTCCAAAGGCCGCCTAGCATCACAATCGGTGTGTGAGCATACTTGAGAATGGCCTCGGGTTTCGCTATGCCCTTTCGACCGCCCTTCTCCGTTGTGGTCAGCTTTGGCAGAATCCAGCGCCAGATATTGAAGTAGCCCGGGATCTCGGCACCCGTCGTGTCGCGTACCGCAAGCTGGGGAATCTTCACCAGGCCCGACTCAATCGCATCAGTCAGTCCGAAATCGGAAATGACCCAGGGGAACACACGGTTCGTCGCCTGCCCCACCCGGCCCAGAAAGTAAGGGGTAGCGGAAAAATCGACACAGAAGTTGATTTGCCGCTGTTTATGAATGCGGTCCAAGCCCTCGACCCAAACGGTCGCCTCCTTGAAGAACCCCTCGCGCTCCTCGTCTTCTTCTCCGATGTTGTCCTCTTCCGCAACGTCCGGCTCGTCACGGCGAATCCGGTACGCGTGGTGCGCCTCGTCGTTGAACACAAGGATGTTCTGCTTGCCCCCGATGTCACGACCCAGCACGCGCTGGATCCATGCTGTCTCGCTCTCCACATACTTCGTGGATTCAACGACAACCTTGGCAAGATTGCCTTTCTTGTCTCTCTCCTCGTCAAGAACAGTGAGCAAACCCGCGGCAACTTGCTTCTTGAAGTCCGCGAGCTTAAGATAGCGGGTCCCACGGGCAGTGGTCGTCTTCTCCCCGATCGTGATCTTTTCGGTGACCCGTTGTGGCACGCCGGCACGGCTTACTTTGGCGCTCACACCGCCGGCCTGCACCTGCTGCAATTCGAAGATGTGCCAGTTGGTGACGAGAAGACGGCCCTGGCGCAGATCCGGCATCATGTGAGCCGGCACAAGGTCTCGTGTCTGGTAGATACTGGCTTCGCCGGTTTCGGGGTTCAGTTCGCGGAGACGATTGCGGATCGTAACGTTCGGGCAGAGAACCAGAATCACGTCGGAGAACCGGGAATCCTGGCGATGGGCAACTTTGTTTAGAATACTCCAGGCAGCCAGCATCGCCATGACCGTTGTCTTGCCGGTGCCGGTGGCCATCTTGCAGGCATAACGGCGGAACGCCGAGTAGCCGGCCCCCTTCTGCTGTTCGCTCGGTTCGTCCCACGGGATATCGATGCCCTGGAGGAAGTCGCGCCGGGCCTCGGTCAGAAAGATGATCGTCTCGGCAGCCTCAAGCTGGGCGAAGAACAGCCGGAACTGGCGACCGTCCCGCCGCCAGTAGTTCAATAGCTCCATGGTCGTGCGGGTCACACCGCCTTCGCCCTGCAACGCCAGGGAACGCCACTCCGCAACCTTGCTTCGAATGCGGTTGACGAGCTTCAGCTCGATCGCGGTTCCCACGTCCTCCGAAGGCTGCGCCTCGCTGCTGGCGGATGGCGGGCGGAAGTAGTACATCGCCGGCCGCCTGCCGTCCTGAAGTTTCGGCGGCTCGCCTTCGACCAGTGCCCAGTAATGCGCCGGCTCGACATACGGCGAGTTGATAATGGGCTCTGGGACTTCGAATCGGGTCATAGGTTGAAAGCCTTCTGGATGAGATCGAGCTTCTCCTTCACTTCCGGATGAATCTCGTCAGGTTCCATGACCGCCGCAATCTCGTGATAGCGCGTGTACGGAATCCCCGGCAAGCCGGCAGCATCGAGGATTCCGGGTAGAAGCGTGGTCCGCGCCTTGGCCGTATCCAGCAGTCCATGGTCACCAAAAGGGTCGGTGAGAAACCTCGGTGGGAAGTTCTCCCGGAGGTACTCCATCATGGCATCGACGTGTGTCTTGGCCACATCTTCCCCAACAGTCTGCCGCACATATCGCTCCAGCGCCGCCGGGTGAAGGAGGTAGCTCTCGATCTCGTACCGGTTCCATCGGCAACGCTGAAAGCCAGCGCCGGTGATTTCCGTGGGTTGCACACCTTGCCCGGCGTCCCCATCCACGATCTGAAGGGCCGGCAGCTCTTCCGTGACGAGACCGAGCGCGTCATAGTGGTCCTTCGCGCGTACGCCAGGAAGTCTCCCCTTCGAAGGCCAGGTCGTCGGTTTCCAGAAGAGCCGGGTGGTGAGGAACCCGCTGACCGGGTGCCCCAGCACGCGCGCCCACTCCCGCAGCAGGCTCAGATCCGTATGACCTTCCAGGTAGAGGATTCCCGGCGCGATCTCAGCCTGCATGATATCGGCATTCGAGAGCATCGTAAGAGAGGCGATCAGCGTGCTCTTTTCCTCGTCGCTCGCCAGCATCCTCGGCTGTCGTACAAGGACGCAAACCTCGCGAGCCGCAACGGCGTTGATAACCACCTCCGAATGCGTAGCCAGGATCAGTTGCGACTTCTCGATGTTCGCCACCATGCGCAGTTCGTCGTAAATTGCGTCCTGGAGAATGATGTGCAGGTGCGCGTCCGGCTCGTCGAGCAGGAGGATCGACGCAGGTCGGGTGTACAGGAATGTCATGAGCATCAACACCTGCTGGAACCCGCTGCCCGCGCTCGCGATGTCGAGCGGCTGCTTGCCCGGCGCTTCACGATACTCCGCCACGATGTCCGCTACGGACGAGTCCGGCGGGAGAAGCTCGTACCCGAACATGCGCTCGACGGACTCCTGAAGACGCCGCCACCTCTCCCCGGACTCGTTCGCCTGCACAAGCAGGTTCCGAACGAGCTCGCCTGGCCGTCCAAGACCAAGGAGCTGCTCGATCTTAGGCTTCTGATACACCGGCTCTTCGGTTCCGGGACCGGACATCGGCGGAACGTAGGCCACGTCAATCCTGGCATCCTTGAGCGGGCCTACCTCCGTCTCCTTCGTGGGCCGCACATAGACCTGTTCTGTACTGTCGGGGATGAATTCCATGCCAATCCGCCAACCGTCACGGTGTTCGACTTCAATGACAATAGGGTTCGCGTACCGCCGATCGCGCCAGAGAAGCTCGAACGATCGGAGGGGGACGGAGTAAAACACCTGGCGGGTGAGCGGCTTCTTCGCGTAGGCCCCTTTGTGCTTGCGAGTGTCGTACAGTTCCCGCCACTGCGACAACGCAAGGCCCCACGCCGCCAACGCTTGCAGAACGGTGGTCTTGCCGCAGTTATTCGGCCCAGCAAGCACGATATGGCCGGGCAGGTCGAATTCCACCTCGTCAAACCGCTTAAATCCCCTGATCGTGACTTTGCGGATCACTTCTCGACCTCCGAGAGCTTTTTGACAACCATGAGTTCGTTCCCACGGTCATCGATCACCTTCACCGCAACCTGGCCGTGTTCCCCAGCCTCAAAAGGCGCGCTGGTCGATCCGGCCAGATGCTCCCAAACGGAGTCATCGTAGACACCCTTCAGGCACTTCTTCAGCGAGTCCCATGCGCTCGTGCGCGGGAAGAAGGCCTGGCTGACGTGGAAGCAGAGGCCGTTGTAGTCCGTGTCCAGGAACCACGCCGGAACATCGTCGCCCGAGCGGTGGTCCGTTTCCATCGTCGCCGGGTCGAACACGTCGAGCCCCAGCAACTCGACCTGGAACATCTCCGGCGCGCCCTTCCTGGCTTTCGTCGTGGTGAGCTTCACTTCGGGAAGGCCGCACACGCTGAAGATCTGGCTGGACCTCATATTCTTCAGCAGATCGCCCATCATGATGTCCGGCGTTGCCTGCACGTACGTGGCGGAGACGCCTACCACTTCTTCACACGAGTCCACCAGCTTCCGTGCGTCAGGCTGAATGGCGAAGCCGATCACGTAGAGGTGCGTATAGTCCTTGGCGCGTGCTTCGCGAGCCGCCTCGTACACGAGCTTCTCGCTCACGGCGCCGTTCTCCGGCCCGAAGACCAGTGCAACCGGCTTACCGGACAGTTTCAGCGATCTCCCGTTCTTCTCCTCCGCTTCCTGCACCACATCATCCAGCGTCGGCTTCTGTCCATGCGCCGTTGCGTCAACAACCGCTTCCGCCGAGAGCGACAGCGTCCGCGCCGGCACGCGGATGTGGCTGAGCTGAACAGATTGCCCACCTCCGACATGTAGCACCGGTGACCGGCGCAACACCTCGATCATGCGCTCGGAGAAAGCGCCATAGTCCTCCGCGGCACCAGAGTCGTCGATGCCATCTGTCTCCCAGTTCACTGGCGTGGGGATCGTGGCTTCAACTGCAAACGCACCGGCAACGCGAGTGACGCCTTTGAGTTTTTCAGGGCGGTCGACGAGAACTTCTTCTGCCGGGGGCTCATTGTTCGCGATGGACTTGAGTGTAATGTGGGGCACGATTCCGCCGACATCTTCGCCCTTCTTGTTCCGCGTGCGCTTGTAGACGAAACCACCGACAGGCCCGCGAGATGAATCCTTGAGTTTATGATAGTCGTATGTTGCCGTCAGGAGTCTCTGCCGGGCAAGAGCCAATGGAACACGGCTAGTGTCGATTGTAATCCACCGGCGTCCCCATTGCTCCGCCACATATGCAGTCGTTCCGCTGCCGCAGGTCGGATCCAGGACAAGGTCCCCGGGATCTGTGGTCATGAGCATGCAACGCTGAAGAATCTTTGTCGTAGTCTGTACTACATAGTATCTGTCTTCCGCATAGCCGCCCGTGGATGTGTCCGTCCACAGATTGTTGATCGGCAGATATGGAAAGTCCATCGCGAACCTTCTGTATGCGAGGGTTCTGCCATATGCCTCAAGTCGACCAGCTGCTTCGAGTTGCTGAAGTCCACGTAGATCGGTCTTGAATGTGCCTTTTCCAGGCGTGTAGCTCTTGCCGTCTAAATCGAACGATTTCACGTCGCCAGATTGCGCAGGTCTCTGGCTCGTGAGGTTATCACGGCGGTAGACACGGGCTCCCTCTGGAAGCTCGCCCCAGTTGGCACGCTCCTCTATGGTCATCCGTCTGTGTGTGCCGTCAGGGAGCCGCACATAGTCATAGTTGACCCAGCCTTCCCCGAATCTCTCGGTGTAAAGCTGCGTGCAGCGCACACGCGAGTGGTCGCGCGCGTACCAAAGCAAGTAGTCGCAGACGG